>CAVHKR010000051.1:0-5753 GCA_963636615.1 Acutalibacteraceae bacterium
GTATAAGGGAGATTCTGATTATCTCAACACCACAGGATTTGCCTAATTTCAAGAGGCTATTGGGAGACGGTTCAGATTTTGGTGTCTGCTTCTCTTATGCAGAACAGCCATCTCCCGATGGATTGGCGCAAGCATTCATAATTGGGGAGAAGTTTATAGGGGATGATTCAGTCTGCCTTATTTTAGGAGACAATATATTTTACGGTAACGGATTTATGAGCCTGCTTAAATCTGCTGTAAAGGATTTGCCAAATAAAGCAACAGTATTTGGATATTGGGTGAACGACCCACAGCGCTACGGGGTTGCAGAGTTTGATAAATGCGGAAAAGTATTGAGCATAGAGGAGAAACCGGCAAAGCCAAAGAGCAATTATGCGGTGGTAGGGCTGTATTTTTATCCAAATAGTGTAGTTAACATTGCAAAAAATATAAAACCTTCTGCAAGGGGGGAGTTGGAGATAACATCTGTTAATGCCGAATATCTTAATAGAGGAGAGTTACAGGTCAAGCTGCTTGGCAGAGGATTTGCCTGGTTGGATACCGGAACCCATGATTCATTAAGCGAGGCATCTACATTTGTAGAGGTTATAGAGAAAAGGCAAGGACTTAAGATAGCCTGTCTGGAGGCAATAGCCTATCGAAACGGCTGGATAACAAAGGAGAAATTGGTCCAACTTGCCCTGCCGATGCTAAAGAACGAATACGGGCAATACCTTATAAAGGAGTCCGAAACAGAAGAAATTCCTTATGTTGGAGAGTTTTAGTCATTTAAAAAGATAGATATATAAAATGGATGTAATAGAGACCTCACTTCCCGATGTTGTTAAGATAGTGCCAAAGGTTTTTGCCGATTCAAGAGGATATTTTTTTGAGAGTTTTTCGGAGCGTGAATTTGTAGAGAAGGTATGCAATACAAGATTTGTACAGGATAACGAGAGCAGGTCTTGCTACGGAGTATTGAGAGGACTGCATTTCCAGAAGCCACCGTTTGCCCAAAGCAAACTGATTCGTGTTATAAAGGGGAAAATATTGGATGTGGCGGTAGATATACGAAAAGGCTCGCCTACTTATGGCAAACATGTTGCCATATATCTTTCGGGAGATAACAAGGAGCAACTTTTTATTCCAAGGGGTTTTGCACATGGCTTTTCTGTTCATTCACAGGAGGCTGTTATCCAGTATAAATGTGATGCTTTCTATGCCCCGGAGAGTGAGGGGGCAATAGCATGGAATGACACTGCGCTTAACATAGATTGGGGGTTGGATGTAGACGATATTATATTGTCAGACAAGGATAGGCGGCACTCCACCCTTGCAGAGACAGGTACGCCATTCAGTTATGATACAAACTACTACAGATAATATTCTAATATGAAGGTAATAGTAACCGGTGCAAACGGGCAGCTTGCATGTGCAATAAATGGTTTTACTGCAAAATCTGCAGATGAGTATCTCTTTGTAGACAGAGCCTCTTTGGATATTGCAAATGAGTCCGATGTAAATCATCTGATTGCTTCTGTAAGTCCCGATATTGTAATTAATTGCGCAGCCTACACCAAGGTAGATATGGCAGAGGATGAGCCTGATATAGCATTTGCCGTAAACTGTAATGGGGCAGGCAATATAGCAAAGGCATGCGCCAACACCGGAGCTTTGCTTATACATATATCAACAGACTATATCTTTGGAGGTGACGGCAATACTCCATATCATGAGCAATCTTCTGTAGATCCGCTTGGCGTTTACGGAGAATCAAAATATCAGGGGGAGCTTGCAGTTGCCTCAAGCGGCTGTAACTACATAATAATACGTACCTCGTGGCTCTATTCTGTATATGGCAACAATTTCCTAAAAACAATGCTCAGACTTATGAGTACACATAATGAGGTTAAGGTTGTATTTGATCAGGTAGGGACACCTACAGATGCAGAAGATTTAGCGGAGGCTATAGTTGCAATGGTTAGGGACAAGCTGTATCTGAAATTGGCAGATGATAGCGGTAGGATAGGGGAGATACTCCATTACAGCAACGAAGGGGTATGTACATGGTTCGATTTTGCAACGGAGATAAGGAATGCCGCCGGGCTGAGATGTGATGTGATACCTTGCCGTTCAGAAGAGTTCCCAAGTAAGGTTACGCGTCCGGCATACAGTGTTTTGGATAAAAATAAATATTACACACTCTTTGGGGGCAGGATTCCATACTGGAGAGATTCCGTTTGTAAAACTGTCGCTCTGCTTATAGGCAATAAACGGTAAAAATTATACGAAAACTTTCAAAGATTATTATATTGTTTTTGACTTAAATATCTACATTATGAAAAATATACTTATAACCGGAGGTGCTGGTTTTATAGGCTCACATGTTGTGAGGAGATTTGTAACCAAATACAAAGAGTATAGGATTATAAATTTAGATAAGCTTACCTATGCCGGTAACCTGGCAAATCTCAGAGATATAGAGAATAGCCCCAATTATCATTTTGAGAAGGCTGATATATGTGATTTCGATAGGGTAAGTGAGATATTTAAAAAATACGAGATAGACGGAGTAATACATCTTGCGGCTGAAAGCCATGTTGACAGGAGCATAAAGGATCCCTTTACCTTTGCAAAAACAAATGTATTGGGGACACTTACCTTGTTAGAAACTGCCAAAAGATATTGGAATGGCAATTATGAGAGTAAGAGATTCTATCATATCTCAACAGATGAGGTATATGGAGCGTTGGAGATAGGAGGCGGTTTCTTTACAGAGGAGACAAAATATAACCCTCACAGCCCGTATAGCGCTTCTAAGGCAAGTTCAGATCATTTTGTAAGGGCATATCATGATACTTACGGAATGCCTGTAATTGTTACCAATTGCAGTAACAACTATGGCCCATATCAGTTTCCTGAAAAGCTTATTCCGTTGTTTATCAATAATATAAGACATAGCAAACCTCTGCCTGTATACGGAAAAGGGGAGAATGTAAGAGACTGGCTTTATGTTGAGGATCATGCTGCTGCCATAGATCTGATATTCCATAAAGGCAGGATAAACGAGACATATAATATAGGCGGATTTAACGAATGGAGAAATATAGACCTTATAAAGGTTATGATAAAGGTTGTAGACCGTATTCTTGGAAGAGAGGAGGGAAGCAGTCTCAGCCTTATATCTTTTGTTAAGGATAGGGCAGGCCACGATTTACGCTATGCCATTGATTCGACCAAACTTAAAGAGGAGCTTGGTTGGGAGCCCTCTCTGCAGTTTGAAGAGGGGATAGAGAAGACAGTAAGGTGGTACTTGGAAAATGAAGAGTGGATGGATAATGTTACCACAGGAGAGTACGAGAATTATTATAGAAAAATGTATTGTGAGAGTAACAACAACTAAAAATAGATATATGCAGAATACAGAAAAAAATATTATGGTTCATCCTACAGCCGTTGTTGATGACAATGCCATAATTGGAGACGGTACAAAAATATGGCATTTCAGCCATATCATGTCAGACTGTACTATTGGATGTAATTGCAATATAGGGCAGAATGTAGTTATATCACCGGGAGTTGTCTTAGGCAATAACGTTAAGGTACAGAATAATGTAAGTGTATATACCGGCGTTATATGCAGGGATGATGTTTTTCTTGGCCCTTCCTGCGTCTTTACAAATGTGGTTAATCCAAGAAGTGCGGTTAACAGAAAAAATGAGTACAGACAGACCATTGTGGGTATTGGAGCTACGATAGGGGCAAATGCCACAATTGTTTGCGGACACAACATTGGAGATTATGCTCTCATTGGTGCCGGGGCGGTGGTAACAAAAGATGTAAAGCCGTTTGCTCTGTTGATTGGGAATCCGGCAAGACAAACAGGGTGGATGAGCCGCTACGGTCACAAACTGCATTTTGACGGTGATGGTGAATCCAAGCCTGCATTTGCAACCTGTCCCGAATCGGGAGAGAGATATATGTTACAACATGGGAATGTGACCCTTATTTAACTTGCTTTGTAAAATTTCATAGGATTCTTACCTCTACCAACGGTAGGAAATAAAGAGTCCGCATTTAAACAACGGTGGCCATTCGGCACTGCCATTGTTGGTTACATACATTACATATTTGTCTCCGCCTGTAGCCTCGTCATAGTTTGGGTTCGGTTTGTATCCCTCATACATGGAGCCTTGGAATCCTCCGCTCCATGATGCCTCTATT
Organism: Acutalibacteraceae bacterium; assembly: GCA_963636615.1. Classification (GTDB taxonomy): domain Bacteria; phylum Bacteroidota; class Bacteroidia; order Bacteroidales; family UBA932; genus Egerieousia. The sequence goes on from CAVHKR010000051.1 coordinate 4,204, forward strand.
GACCAGTGTCTGTTAAGATTAAGTGCATAACCTACGGTAAGGCCGCATAGGATGGTTGTACCTTGTTGATAGCTGCCGTCTAAATACTGGTCTGTGTACCTTAAAACGAGGCTCTTGTTTAACTTGTATACGCCAAAACCAATGGTAGGGCCAATATAGAATCCGTCAAAAGCTCTCTTTATGTAATATCTGAACTCGCCAAATCCAGCTCCAAGTTCAAGCGGCTTTCCGGTTCCAAGGAAGTTTGTATTGGCAAAGATGCCAAGAGCCTCAAGCTGTACTGTTGCATTCCTCATGGCTTTTAACTCTACTGCCGGATTGACTATGCCAATTGCAACAGATGCATTAAGCTTAACAGCTGTCCTGGAGTCTGTAGACAGGCTTGGCCTGTCTCTGAATCTTATTCTATCACTTTTGTTGTTAGGTGTAATGTGTTGTTGTGCAAACGATTGTATTACTATTAACAAGAATAGCGTTGCTATTGATGCACGTTTAAATTTTTTATTCATACTCATAACTCCAAACCTGTAAATTAATTATGTTTGCTGAACAGAGTCGGTTTTTTGTTGCTGCTTGGATATGATAATAAGATAGACTGCAACAAAGACCATGGCAATACCTATTACATGACTTGTGTGAATAGATTCTCCAAGAAATAATATGCCTAATATCACAGCTGTGAGCGGTTCCATACAGCCTAATATTGCTGTTATTGTAGAACCAATTATCTGAATTGCATATATTAATGCAAAGTCAGACAAAAGGGTTGCCACAATTGCAAGCCCAATTATATCTATCCACTGTTTTCCTGTGGTTAAAGTGGCTAAATGACCACCTCTTGCCATAACATTGCAGAAGAATATGAAACATGAAAAGAACAATACATAGAATGTCATCTTCATACCGTCCATCTCCATAAGGGCTTTTGAATTGTTAACGCCAACTATGTATGTAGCGTATGTACATACCGTTATAAGAACAATTCCGATTCCTATTGGATTTATTGCATTACCGCTAACCTTTCCTGTGATAATATCCAATCCGCCGCATAGAAAAAAGACCCCGGCAATGGCCATGACTATTGCAATTGTCTTCATCACAGAGAGTTTTTCATGGAAAAACAGAATCATTAGGGTTGTAACCAGTACCGGATACAGAAAATGTATTGTTGTGGCAATACCGGTTGGCATATATTTGTAGGAAGCCGCAAGGAATATGCTTGTACCTGCATAAAAGAATGACAACAGAAAAAGCGAAAAGAACTCTTTTTTTGTTGTTCCAAAATTGGCTTTTAATTTTGCTTTCCACTCTTTGCAGAGTACCCCTCTCTGTACAATTATTACTAACGCCATGGAGATGGTAGCAATTAGGAATCTGTAAAAGCACATACTGGCCAAATCAACTCCTCCGGTAAGCAGTGGTACTGAAAATAACGGTATGAAGCCAAATGTGGCAGAGGAAACAATAGCTAACGACAGTCCTTTGAAGTTCTTCATGGTACATAAACTCTTTTGTAGATATTATTTTGCAGCCTTTAGTATTTTTATAAT
>CAVHKR010000051.1:5763-9364 GCA_963636615.1 Acutalibacteraceae bacterium
GTGTAGCTGTGGAGATCTGGGATTTTGTTTCGTTGCTGCAAAGCCCAAGCAGTTTTGTACAGTAATTGGCAGACCTCAGAGCCTCTTCTCGCTCTTGAGTATCTTTTATTGAGTTTATAACCGATGAAAAACTTTTTGTCTTGCTCATAAGACTATTCACAGATTTTATTTGCGAATTTGAGTTTTTTAGGAGTTGCTGTGCAAGTTGCAGCATTTCAAGTTTTTGGCTAAAAGTTAATATAGTGTTCCCCTTGGCAGCTGATTCCGCATTGGATTTTAGTTCGCTTAGATAGTTGGAGGAGGAGACAACAGTTTTTGCAATATTTGCAGCGTTTATTGCTGTAGATGATATATCGGGAACAGAACACTCCACAGGAACAAGCATTCCTGCTATCTGTTTAAGGACCGATGATGTGCCGGTATGTGCTGCAGATAAAGCAGTTGACAATGCAACAAGCACTGCTGATAGGAATAATTTGGTTCTCATTATCTATATTGATTTAAGCCTGTGTTAATAAGGTGCAAATGTAAAAATAATTGTTTACATTGGTGCAGTTTTCTGCAAGTCAGATAAGCAGAGGCAAATGCCTCTATTTTTAAGGTAGCTGCAAAAATACTGTATTGAGAATTGCTGCTGAGCATTATTTTACCATGCTTACATCCAAGCAGACAAAAAACACAGTGCTGCTCGATGCTTCGCTTGCTTATCATCTTGGCAATGGTGTTGAATTTAATGTAACGGCTCGTAATATACTGGATCAACATGTATATGCCTATTCTGTTATCAATGGGCTGCAGGAGTTTTCCTGCGCTTATAGGATAAGACCTCTTAATATCCTGGCCGGTGTAGCCTTTAGTTTTTAATTCCGGTTAACAACCGAGCAGTATTAGGCTCTGCTTATTTGGCTTGCGGAAGAGGTGTTACTAAGTATATATCCTTTACGAGATTGTGATTATAGCTGTTTGAATCACGCTTTTTCCAGTTGGCATCGAATCGTTTAAGTTTGGTTACTTTACAGCCGGTGAGTTGAGGATACTCCTCCATGGGTTTGCTGAGTATAAGTATATAAGGTTTTTCTATATTTATAGTATCCGCACTGTTAAAATCCATTAGAATAATCCTTTTACCGGCAGCATACATTATCTCAGGTCTTAGCTCTTCTGTTACAGGAGAATATATATTATACTCTTTAAGTTGCTCTATCTCTCTGAATTCAGATATATTGCTCATCTCATTATTGGTCATTATCTTGCCTATTGACCCTATGCCCAAAAGTGATATGCAACATAGCTCAACAATAAATATAAAGATAAGCATTCTTATTTTTATCGGGCTGAAACTCAGGTTTCTTTCATTAGGCTTAAAAAATATTATATAGATTCCCGATGCTCCAATGAGTATGGATATTACAGAGAGTACAACAATTCCGGGATTAAGCAACATACCAATAGGCTTAAAAAAGATTGCTATGCCAATACCTGTTATAATACCAGATATTGCAGCCGATATGACTTTAAATGCCGTTAATCCCTTTACTGTTGTAAAGTCTGATTTAAGCAGTGTATAAAGCAGATAGAACCAACAGCCAACAGATAATGCACACGGCATCATCATAGGAAGCAAATATCTTGTCTTCTTTTCGGGAGGTATGCTTAGTAACACAAGCGCAACGACACTCCACAAGACACCCATTACCAATAGCTTTTCTTTTTTATACCAGCTATAAACAGTTGTACAGGCCAATGCCGCAATCCAATAGAGACACCATAGGCCGCTCTCCGTAAAGAAGAGATGGTAATAATACCACGGTCTTACACTGTGATTAGACCATGCAGAGGTCTCCTTCTGAATTACACATGATATGGCATGTGGGTCAGATATCTTCAGATACAGATACCACCAGCCCCCAATAATCAATGCGGAGAGAATCATCATGCAGACAGATACCCACTTATCCCTCATAGAGGGCTTGAAGGCTATATGAAACGATATAAGAAACGGTAGTAGAAGAGTATAGAAAGAGACAGGCCCTTTAGATAAAAATGAAAGTCCCATAAAGCATCCGGCCATAATAAAACTGCCTATAGATAAGGATTGACTTCGGATTCCTTTTACATAATAGAATATTGCAACGGCCATCATTGTATGACACCAGATGTCCCATGTGGCATTGCGCGACATGAACATAACACTGTAGCAGGTGGCCATAATCAGCCCAATCCAGAATGCCTGACGTTGCTTTGCTCCTAATTCAATTGCTGTAAGAAATGTGAAGATAACCCACAACATCCCCATCAGCCCCGTCAGGTTACGTTGCCAGACTATATTCCCCGGAAATATCATCTCTACAACTGCGGCTCCCCATGTAGGAAGTGGTGGTTTTTCTAATCTTGCCTCTCCGTTTAATGTTGGATTAAGGTAGTTGCCATATACAACCATCTCTCTTGCTGTTGCAAGGTTCCTGCACTCCATAATATCGGCAGGCTTTACCCTGTTGCCAATAAACAGGGTAAAGATGCACACCGTAGCAAGCAGAAATATGTATATAGCTCTCTTCATCCTCCAAATCTTCTCTCTAAATCACTTACATGAAACAGATAGCCGGCATCGTCAAAATATTTTGCCTCCATTTTACACTCCCTTACGCAGCGGTTACATTTGATACACGGGCCTGTTATTTCGGCAGGATTTTTAGCAGAGATACTCCCCATAGGACATCTCTCCGCACACAATCCGCATCTGTTACAATTCATGTTGGTTTTGGGTTTTACCTTAAGCATATTAATGGTAGTACCATCTGCATATTTTGGTTTATAATACACCCTCTCACCCTCAGCTCTTCCCTTTATGTTCCGCTTCCCTATAAAAATCTCATTTCTCTCAAACGCTTCGTACTCGGTGTTATTCTTAACTGTTTCTCTGTCTGCAGCTATTGCACCCAATTTAGCGGCAAAAGCCAACGAATTGCTGTTTGGACAGGAGTAACAGATTTTATTGCTGAATGAGTGCTCTGCTACAAATGCGCCGGCAGCATAGATGTTAAAACCGTTATTATCTAAAAGATCTGCAAGTTCAATGAGCGCATCGTCATAATTACGCCCCCCAAAAGTAACAACAGGTACAGCCCTAATACCTTTTGGCAATATACTTGAACCGACATTGATAGATTTTACAAATGGGAGCAACAGATTGGGAATGCGACCTGCATATACAGGCATCCCAACAATGACAATATCTTCTGGTTGGAACAAATATGAAAACTCCGCTCTTTGTTGCGGCAATGTTATATCGTAGTCAATACACTCTCCTGCTATTCCCAAAGCAACAGCATCAACAATTTTTTTTGTATTACCTGTAGGACTGAAATATATTTTTATTGTTCTCATAATATAAGATTGCCCATGCAAATGTAACTATTTTACCTGATATTAATAGAAGCTGTGCGTCAGCAAACCTTTTCCGTAAGCCAGATGAGCAGAGTCAAACTTGTTTGAGCTATGCCATGGCGAGGAAATGCTGTGCGTCAGCAAACCTTTTCCGCTTTTAATTGTTTCACTTACAGACCATAGTATTGCAGGCAGAACCAGATCATATTCATTT
>CAVHKR010000052.1:0-9356 GCA_963636615.1 Acutalibacteraceae bacterium
CAATATTTGTGGTATCTATTCTAAAAAAATTGGCTGTAAGGTTCAGAAAGCCGGATACTATTAAGGTACTTTGCAAAGATAATAAAACCGATTGATTCACAAAATTTTAATGAATGTATGGCAAGGGAATAAAGTAAAATAGAGAAAGAATGCTTGTTTGTTTTAGGCTAAACAGAGAGCAAAAAAAAAGAGAGTGCGTTATGCACCCTCTTCTCCTATTCTTCTTGTTATAAAAAAACTTATTTTCTAAGGTTAAGCTCTTTTACAATATTTCTGTATCTCTCAATGTCTTTAGATTTCAGATAATCCAAAAGTTTACGTCTCTTACCTACAAGTCTCAAAAGAGATCTCTGTGTGTTGTGATCTTTTTTGTTGCTTTTAAGGTGTTCTGTAAGGTGAGCGATACGGTAGGAAAATAAAGCAACTTGACTCTCAGGAGAGCCGGTGTCTGTATTAGACTTTCCGTATTTACCGAAAATCTCTTGCTTTTTGTCAGATGATAAGTACTCTGCCATAGTGCTAAGATTGTTTAATTGTCATGTCCCAAAATTGGGATTGCAAAGATAAATACAAAATACTCACTTCCAAAAGTTTTTTATAAATTATTTGGATTTTTACAGGCAAATATTGTATATCTTTGCGCCGCAATGGTTATGTAGCGTAGTCCATACCTCTGAATGGGGTACATTAAAGGATGAGAAAGGTTTTTCTGGGTTTTTTATCGTATTTGTTCTATAGTATTCTGCCGGTGGCTGGGCAGGATTGTTGCTATGCATCTGTTTATGGGCTGCAACAGGATACCAACAGGGTTGAGAGTCTTAATGAGATTGTTGTTACAGATTATCGTCTGCCAAAGGAGATTATTCCTGTACAGACTCTTAAAGGCAGCGCATTAAGGAGGCTTAATGTACATTCCGTTGCAGATGCAATAAGATATTTCTCAGGGGTGCAGATAAAGGATTACGGAGGCATAGGCGGACTTAAAACCGTTAATGTTCGGAGCATGGGGAGCCACCATGTTGGGGTATTCTATGATGGAGTGGAGCTTGGAAATGCCCAGAATGGGGTTATAGATCTTGGCCGTTTCTCATTGGATAATATGGAGGCAATATCTCTTTACAACGGTCAGAAAAGCGCTCTGTTCCAACCTGCAAAGGATTATGCATCTGCCAGTTCCCTTTATCTTGTAACAAGGAAGCCCTCTTTTGCAAAGGAGAAAAGGTATAATCTTGAACTTGGCTTGAACGGGGGCTCTTTTGGAACTGTAAATCCCTCTGTTTTATATGAACAGCAGATCTCTCCAAAGCTAACAGGTTCGGTGAGTGCAGAATATATGTATACTACAGGCAAATATAGGTTTTCTTATGCTACCAAGGGGGGATACGATACTACAGAGACAAGGAAGAACGGGGATGTAAGTGCATTTAGAATGGAGAGCGGACTGCATGGTAATATAGTGAACGGGGAGTGGAAGGCAAAGGTGTATTATTACAATTCAGAGAGGGGGTATCCGGGGGCTTCGGTAAGGGAGGAGCCGGGAAAGTTCAAGCATCAGGACAGACAATGGGATCATAATCTCTTTATTCAAGGCTCTTTCAGAAAGGATATTGGCAGATTCTATTCACTGCTGGCAAATGCAAAATATTCTTACGATTACCTGCATTATATCTCTGATCCGCGTTTGGATGTTACTACTATGTATATCAACAACCGCTATAAACAGAATGAGTATTATGCTTCTGTGGCCAATCTGCTTAACCTGTACAGATGGTGGAATCTTTCTCTCTCTGCAGATGGGCAGTACAACACCTTAGATGCAGATTTGGTAGATTTTGTCTATCCCAAGAGGTTGCAACTTTTTGGTGCGGCATCTACCTCTTTGCAGATTGGGAAGCAGATTGCTGTTCAGGGGAGTCTGCTTTACACATACGTACACGACAAGACAACTCCGGCAAGAACAGATGTAGATGAGTCTACCGGTGCGTGGACAGGCAGGAATATGGCTGATAAAAGCAAATGGGCTCCATCTGTAACGGCTTCATGGTCTCCTTTTAAAGGGAAACCGGGAAAAACAGGGAATGATTTGGTGGTAAGGGCATTCTACAAAAAGGTGTTCAGAATGCCAACTTTAAATGATCTGTATTATACATTTATAGGGAATAAGAATCTGAATCCGGAATATACAACTCAATATGATATTGGTATTACTTATGGGAGAACAATGGGCAGAGGGGTTGTAAAGAGTTTTGAGGTAAGGGCAGACGGATACTATAATGAGGTTACAGAGAAGATTATTGCAATGCCAACCTCTAACCAGTTCAGATGGACAATGATTAATTTGGGCTATGTGGAGATAAGGGGGATAGATGCTTCTGTGGGGATTTTATGGCAGTTTGGGGAGCTTGGGGTAGACTCTAAGTTAACCTACACTTACCAAAAGGCTCAAGACAAGACAGACAGGACAAGTGCATGGTATGGGGGACAGATTCCGTATGTGCCATGGCATAGCGGTTCTGCAATTGTTGGGGCAAACCTGAGGGGATGGAGTGTTAATTATAGTTTTATCTATACCGGAGAGCGTTATGAGGCTGTTTCTAACATAGAGGAGGATTATGCGCAGCCGTGGTACACACACGACCTCTCTTTTTCAAGGGAATTTGTTCTTAAGCAAACAGATATGGCAAAGGGGCGGCAGGGGCTTAGAATGATGACTACCTTGGAGGTGAACAACATTGGCAACCAACAGTATGAGGTGGTCAAGTGCTATCCTATGCCGGGCACTAACTTTAAGGTTAAACTAAAATTCAAACTCTAAGAGGTTGTCTAAAAAGGTGATTTCTGCGGTATACTTGCTGCACAAATCCTTATTTACGTAAGTAAATTCCGGTTTGTTCAGCTTTGCAAGCATTGAAACTTCATTTTTATACAACTGTACAAAAAAGAATACTTAATAATGAAGTGGGGATGACTCTTTTAGTCATCCTCTTTAAAAAGGGATGAGATTATGTATAGAAGATTAAATGTCTGGTCTGTATTGGCCGTTTTGGTAGGGTTGTTGGCAATGGCGGAGATGACGGGATGCAGAAAGGAGGAGAGGACCACGCAATCAAAAGATACCCAAACGGATGATACCAACAAGGGTCCTGTAAAGGGGTTTTTCCTGTTGAATGAGGGGAATATGGGGAGTAACAAGTGTTCGTTAGATTACTACGATTATGAAACAGGGGTGTACTCTCATAATATTTTTGAGGAGAGGAATCCGGGGGTGGTAAAGAGTTTGGGTGATGTAGGGAATGACCTTCAGATATACGGAGAGAGGTTGTACGCTGTAATCAATTGTTCTAATCTTGTTGAGGTTATGGATGTTAATACAGCAAAGCATATAGGGGCTGTTTCTATTCCCAATTGCCGCTATATAGTCTTTAATGAGGGTTATGCGTATGTGAGTTCGTATGCAGGTCCTGTAAAGATAGATCCCAATGCCCGTTTGGGCTATGTTGCCAAGATAGATACGGCCTCTCTAAAGGTTGTGGATACTTGTGTGGTCGGATACCAGCCTGATGGGATGGTCATCTATAAAGACAGATTGTATGTTGCAAATTCAGGTGGGTATAAAGTTCCCGATTATGATTCCACAGTCTCTGTAATTGACCTTAATACCTTTAAGGAGATTAAGAAGATAGATGTTGCCATTAATCTTCATAGAATGGAGATAGACTCGGACGGCTATATATGGGTTTCTTCGAGGGGTAATTACTATGGTATACCCTCTAAGACCTTTGTGATAGATCCAAGGACAGACAGGGTGGTTGAGAGCCTTAACACTCTGCCCAATAGCAATATGACAGTCTGTGGAGATTCCCTTTACATATACAGTTGTGACTGGAACTATCTTACCGGCACAAATACTATCTCCTATTCGATAGTAAATACAAAAACCAGACGTATAGAATCGAGAAATTTTATAACAGACGGTACCGACCTTGCTATTAAGGTTCCGTATGGGATTGCTGTGAATCCTAACAGCAGGGATATCATAGTTACAGATGCAGCAGATTATGTGACATCTGGATATGTGCACTGTTATGACAATAGCGGCAAAAAGAGATGGAGTGTTGAGGCCGGCAAGATTCCGGCTCATATAGTTTTTACATATAAGAAATTACAGCCATTGGCTCAGTAGTAAATATTAGAATCATGGAACTGAATATAGAAAAATCTTACAGCAAAAAAAATACTAACAGAAACTCCTGCAGCATGCAAGGAATGTTATTCATTGCAATGGTATTGCTGTTCTGCATTGCAGGTTGTAAGAAGGGCTCAAAAGAGAGTATATTGCCGCCTGTCATTACATTAGAGAACGGACAGGATATTTTTTCCGTTAAGGTTGGCAAGACTCTTACAATCTCTCCAACATACCGGAATTGCGAGAATGCCGTTTATGTTTGGAAGTGTAACGGCAAAGTTGTTGGGAATGAGCCTAATCTTAATATTACTTTCTCTTCAGTAGGGGACCATTATATAGATTTGGATGTTACCAATGAGGTGGGTAGTGCTTTTAAGCAGTTGGCTGTTAAGGTATTGCCTTTGGATATTCCAACTATCAGCCTTGCTGTGCCTGAGGGTGGCTACAAGATTGTTACAGGATATACACTGAGTCTTGAGCCTGATATAGCCAATGCTACAGATAAAACAACCTATTCATGGAGCGTAAACGGTGCGGAAAGGGGTACGGAGAAGGTTTTTAAATTTGTTGAGGATGTAAAGGGTACATACGCTATAAGTTTTACTGCAAAGGGTGAGGATGACGCTGCAAAGCTTGATTTTAATATTGTAGTTCTTAATCCCGATGAGGTCTCTGTTAAGTGGTGTTTTGACCAGACTCTCTTTAATCTCTCTACCGGGAGGAGGATTATGCTAAAGGCATACGATGTAGAGGGGGTTGCATCTCCAAAGTATGAGTGGAGTATTGTAAAGGATAACAAGGTGTTAGAGGTAGCAGAAACAGAAAAGCCGGAATATCTGTTCAGCTATACGGAACAGGGTGCGTATAAGGTTGTACTTACATTAAAAAGTGCAGATATTCAGATGAGTAAGGAGCTGACCGTTAATGTCTGTCCTCCGGAGGGGAGATACAAGCGCAGCTTGGGAGCCTCTAACAGTGAGGCATGTAACAAGGTTTATGAGTATCTACCAGCTCCTGGACAGTTTATTAATGAGGGATTTACCTGTACAACCATGGAGGAGGCTGTGGCTTTTGCCGAGAGTCGTTTGAAACAGGAGGCGTATGTTTGTCTTGGCGGTTTTGGGGGATATATCATTGTCGGCTTTGACCATAGTGTTGAGAATGACGGCGGTTATAATATTCAGGTTGTAGGTAATGCGTTTGACTGGAATTCGGAGCCGGGTATTGTGTGGGTTATGCAGGATGAGAACGGAGACGGACTTCCTAATGATACATGGTATGAGCTTAAGGGTTCGGAGACTGAAAAGGGAACACAGACACAGGATTATGCCGTTACCTATTACAGACCCTCTACTCCGTCAACGGCTGTTGCGTGGAGCGACAACAAGGGTAAAAACGGCACAATAGATTATCTTGCTGCTTATCATACGCAGGAGTATTACTATCCTTTGTGGGTTAAGGAGGATTCATATCTACTGCGAGGAACCTGCCTGCCTCCAAGGAACCAGATGATAAGTGAGAATTATTGGGTTAACGGCCCGTATGACTGGGGATATGCAGACAACTACAGCTCTGTAGACAGACTTACAGATGATGATAACTCCGGAGCAGCTGCAAGTGGCAATCATTTTAAGATCTCCAATGCCATAGATTTTGAGGGTAAGCCTGCAGATCTTAAGTATATAGATTTTGTTAAGGTGGTTACAGGCGTAAATGCAAAATCGGGATGGCTTGGCGAGCTTTCAACAGAGGTGTTTGGTGTAAATGATTTCAATATCCTTAAAAAGGGGTCAGGCAGTAATCTTTAAGATACGGGATCTGTCGGGAAGCTCCTCTATGTAAACTTTTATGGAGCTTTCCGGCAGAATCTCCTCTATCTTTTCTGGCCATTCCATAAGGCACAGTCCGTCTGATGCAAAATACTCCTCTATTCCAATGTCATATGCCTCTTTGGGGCTGTTAAGGCGGTAAAAATCAAAATGGTATATTGGGAATCCCTTTGCAGCCCTGTACTCGTTTACAATTGTGAATGTGGGACTGTTAACTATATCCTCGTCTACGCCAAGTTCGCGGCAGAGGGCGGTTATGAATGTTGTTTTTCCGGCTCCCATCTTTCCGAAGAATGCAATGATATTGCTTTGTATCTCCTCTGAGCTGCTTATGTAGTCTATAAACTCTCTTGCTGCCAACCCGATGCTGCCTATATCCTTTATTGGAATCTGTTTCATAATCTATTTGTCTATTTATAGAGCATATAAGGGGCGCGTTGTTTCTTGAATTTCTCTACATCCTCTTTCCACATTGCCTTTATCTCTTCTGCAGATTTACCCTCCTTTATCATCTTTCTTACGTAAGACTGCCCAATCTCAAGCTCAAAGAATGAACGGAAAAAATGGTCATCTAAATTGAGGTTGTTGTATGCGTCTATAATGTACGAAAGATCTATCCCTTTTGCGTTTATCTCATCTATAGATGGGGTTGTGCGGAGGTCTACTCCGCGGCATACCTTGTTGAGTTGGGGCGGTGTCTTGGCTCCGGGGATACTTCTTGGTATAAAAGAAAAGCTGTAGCCTAACATATTTGGATGTCCGTACATCTCAAAAGCCTTGTCTGTGCCGCGCCCAAGACTTACAGGGGTTGCTTCAAAGTAGCAGACAGAGGGATAGAGATAGATGGCTCGCATATCGGGAAGATTAGGCGATGGCTTAACCGGCAGACGGTAGAGCATGGAGTGCTCGTAGTTTCTGTTCTTTATTACGGTCAACTTAACTTTTTTGCCGTCTGCTGCTGCAGATGAGTATTTAAGCCAGTTTTCTCCGTTTATCATCCGTGCAAGCTCGCCTATAGTCATTCCGTATACAACAGGTATGGGAAGGCCTCCCACCCCCGATTTGTATTTCATATCCAAGATGGGACCGTCTGTGTAGAATCCTACCGGATTGGGACGGTCTAATACTATGAACTCTTTGTTATCTTCTGCGCAGGCTGCCATTATGTTTGCCATAGTAATGTAGTATGTGTAGAAACGTACTCCAACGTCCTGAAGGTCAAATACTAAAACATCAAAGCTGTGCATAACCTCTTTAGAGGGTTTCTTGCTGTTGCCTTCGTAGAGGGATTTGATTGGAATCCCTGTCTTGGGGTCTTTGGAACTGCTTACATGTTCTCCGGCATCTGCATCTCCGCGGAAACCGTGTTCGGGAGACATTATACAGGTAACATTAACCCCAAGGGTAAGCAGGGTGTCCAATACATGTACGCCAGGCTTAACAATGCCTGTCTGGTTAGAGAGGATGCAGACCCGTTTCCCTTTGAGAAGGGGAAGGTAACTGTTGATGTCTGTTGCTCCGGGGAGTATGTTTGGGGCATATTTTACATTCTCCTCTCCGGGGAAACTGCCCAATGTGTGTGAAATCTTTGATGATGAGTTTATGACAGGTGCTCCAAAACTGCCCTGTTTGTTTACATCTAAATCTATTTTGCTGCAACAGCTTTTGTCTACTTGTGTGCTGCAACTCTCTTTCTCTTTGCAGCACTCTTTTGTAGCTCTGTTCTGGGCAGAACAGAATATGCTGCCCAGAACAAATGCTGCCAATAATACATTTTTTTTCATCTGTTACCCTGTTGGTGTTAATTGTTGTGCATCTGTGGAATATCTACGCTATTCTGATAATCTCCAATCAGGTATCTGCTAAAGTGGTCTACCATTCTCCAGAAGAAATACTCCTGCATATCTCCAAATCCGTGACGCTGCCCGGGAAGTACCAGCATGTCGAATCTTTTGTTGGCTTTTATAAGGGCGTCTACTACTCTAAGCGTGTTGCCGGGATGAACGTTGTTGTCTATATCTCCTGTTATGAGAAGCAGGTTGCCTCTTAGGTTTGAGGCCAATTCCTGATTGGTTGCTATGCTGTAACGGAATGTTGTATCCCCTTTTGCAGAGATCTCCTCCACTATTCCGTGATGCTGCTCACTCCACCATCTGTTGTATATTGAGTTGTCGTGGTTGCCGGCACAGGATACGGCCGCTTTAAAGAAGTGTGGGTATTTTAGGATTGCTGCCGTAGACATGAATCCTCCGCCAGAATGACCATGAATGCCAACACGGTTACCGTCTATGAATTTGTATCGGGAAGCTAATTGTTGTACAGCAACTTTCTTGTCTTCCAATCCATAGTCTCTTAGGTTGCCGTACCCAAAGTTGTGATACCATTTTGAACGGTTAGGGTGTCCTCCGCGGTTTCCTACGGTTATTACAATAAAACCTGCCTGTGCCAATCTGTCTGTCCTGTCCATCCCGTAACTCCAAAGGCTGTTGTTGGCTTCTGTTTGTGGGCCGGGGTATACATACTCTATTATTGGGTATGTTTTGGTCGAATCAAAGTCGTATGGTTTGTACATTACTCCGTAGAGATCTGTAATGCCGTCCCCTGCCTTAACTGTAAAGATTTCCGGGAACTTGTATCCTGCTGCCAAAAGGAGCGAGAGGTCTGCTTTCTCAATATCTGCAATCTTTTTGCCTGTGTTGTCGTATATTGCTGTTGCAGGGGCGCAGTCTACCCTTGAGTAGTTGCTTACAAAGACCTTGGCGTCATCTGATGCTACTACTTCGCAGTCATAATCACCCAGGTTCAGGTTCTTTAGTGTGCAACTGCCGTCTAATGGCGCAGAGTAGATATGGTTGTAGTATGGATTCTCCTTTTTGTTAACTCCGCATGCGGTAAAGAATACAACTCTGCGGGCTTCGTCAACGCCAAGAATCTCCTCAACATGCATCTCCCCCTTTGTGAGCCTGTGTTTCAGATTGCCATCCTTGTCGTAAAGATAAAGGTGTGCCCATCCGTCCCTTTCGGACCAATGGATCATCTCTCCTGTGTTTCTTACAATACGCAGGTCGCGTGTCTCAACGTATGTGTTAAGTCTCTCTTCTATAAGAGCTTTTGCGGAATCTGCCGCAAGCTCTACACGGCAGATATCAACTCTCTTTATATCTCTGCTGGTACGGGTCATTAGGAAACTGTTGTTGTCTCCCTCCCAGACTACAGGGGTATATTTGTCATATCTCTGCTTGTTGGTAAATGGTTTGTACTCAATGCTAATAGACTGGTCTTTAAAGGCATCTACCTTAATTGTGCGTCCTTTGAAATTGCCGTTGCCGTCATTGTCAAAC
>CAVHKR010000053.1:0-9347 GCA_963636615.1 Acutalibacteraceae bacterium
GTCTTAGCCATCTCGTCTGCCATAATGGCCGCTCTTGGGATCTCTATCATAGTACCATACAAGAAATTAATCTTAACACCACGCTCTTTCTCTATAGTTGCATGAACTCTGTCGCAAATAGCTTTTTGGAAATCCAACTCCTTAACGGATACTGTAACAGGAATCATAATCTCAGGTTTAGGGTTATATCCCTCAAGAATAAGGTCTGCAGTAGCATTAAAGATAGCCCTGAACTGAGCCTCTGAAACCTCCGGATATGTTACACCAAGACGAACTCCACGGTGTCCCATCATAGGGTTAACCTCATGTAGAGACTCTCCTCTCTTCTTAATATCTTCAACAGAGATACCCATGGCCTCCGAAAGCTCCCTCTGTTTCTCCAATGTCTGAGGAACAAACTCATGCAAAGGTGGATCCAACAGACGGAATGTAACAGGCTTGCCATCCATAATCTTCATTGTAGCCTTGGTAGCCTCCCTTACATATGGTTCAAGTTCTGCTAACGCATGCTCCCTCTCCAATGTTGTATTGGAAAGTATCATCTTTCTAAGTTTTGCAAGAGGAGCCTCTGAATTCTTACCATAGAACATGTGCTCAATTCTAAAGAGCCCTATACCCTCTGCTCCAAATGTCAAAGCATTCTTGGCATCCTCTGGAGTATCTGCATTTGTTCTAACGCCAAGTTTCCTGTATTTGTCTACAATATTCATAAACTCTATGAAACGAGGATTCTCAGATGCATCCATTGTATCTATGGCAACATCATATACAAGTCCTTTTGTTCCGTTTAAGCTGAATATATCTCCCTCTTTATAGAGTTTATCACCCAATACAAGGGTTCTGTTAGGCAGATTGATATGCAAAGCATCGCAACCTACAATACAACACTTACCCCAACCACGGGCCACCAAAGCAGCATGAGATGTCATACCTCCACGGGCTGTAAGCACCCCGTCCGCAGCACGCATACCCTCTACATCCTCCGGATTTGTCTCCTCTCTTACAAGAATCACTTTCTCCTTTCTTGCAGCAGCTGCCACAGCATCTTCTGCCGTAAACACAATTCTACCTACGCTTCCGCCTGGGCCTGCAGGCAGACCTTGTGCAACAACTGTAGCCTGTTTCTCAGATTTAGGGTCGAGGATTGGATGAAGAAGTTCATCCAACTGTGCAGGAGCAACACGCATAACCGCAGTCTTGTCATCTATAAGCCCCTCTCCTATCATATCCATTGCCATATTAAGGGCAGCGATACCGGTTCTCTTGCCAACACGGCACTGGAGCATCCAAAGTTTGCCATCTTGAATAGTGAACTCTATATCCTGCATGTCATGGAAATGCTGCTCCAAATTATGCTGAATGGCGTCCAATTCTCTATAAACCTCCGGCATGGCAGTCTCCAAAGAGGCAAGATGCTTATTGTGGTCATTCTTGGTAGCCTCGTTCAGAGGGTTTGGTGTTCTTATACCTGCAACAACATCCTCACCCTGAGCGTTAATCAACCACTCTCCATAGAATTTGTTCTCACCTGTAGCAGGGTTTCTTGAGAATGCGACACCTGTAGCGGAGTTATCTCCCATATTACCAAATACCATAGACTGAACGTTTACCGCAGTTCCCCAATCATCGGGAATACCCTCAATACGTCTGTATGCTATAGCTCTCTTACCGTTCCATGATTTGAACACTGCACCAATACCGCCCCACAACTGCTCGTAAGCATCATCTGGGAAAGGTTTTCCCAACTCCTGTTTAACTCTTATCTTAAAGTCTTCGCAAAGAGCCTTAAGATCCTCTGTAGTCAGATCTGTATCTGAAGCATAACCCTTCTCCTTCTTAACCTTGGCAAGCATTCTGTCTAACTGGACTCTAATGCCGTTGCCCTCTTCCGGCTCAATACCCTCGGCTTTCTCCATAACAACATCTGAATACATCATTATGAGACGTCTGTAGGCATCATATACAAAACGTGGATTCCCTGTTTTTTCAATAAGGCCCGGAATTGTTGCAGAACATAGACCTATATTGAGGACTGTCTCCATCATACCCGGCATAGAACTTCTTGCACCTGAACGGCAAGACACCAAAAGGGGAGACTTAGGATCTCCGAACTTCATACCCATTATCTCCTCTGTAGCAGCCATGGCAGCATCAACATCTGCTCTCAGCTCGGCCGGATAATTACAGCCATTATCATAAAATTCCGTACATGTTTCTGTAGTGATAGTGAAACCTGCAGGAACAGGAATACCTAATTTACACATTTCGGCAAGGTTTGCACCCTTACCTCCAAGAAGATTTCTCATAGATCCATCGCCCTCGGCATTCTTGCCACCAAAGCGATATACTCTTTTAGTTTTGGACATAACAAAAAAGTTTTAGTTAATGTATTAATTATAGTATATAAAATTCAAACCAAAAAAGCCAAGCCAATCTGCATGTGGCAGTCAGCCTGTACGGTATCAAAAAAAATAAAGAGAAAAAGGGGCTCTGAAAAATGTGGTTAGAAACTGTTAAATCATCTCCGATACAACTTCTAATGGTCACCGTTCATTTTGCAACTTTTTTTTGACATTACAAATATAATATCCAATAAACAAATTTTAAATAACAATTGTGTTATTTTACTGTTTATTTGTAATAATTTACCGTTCCGTTACTAAAAATCCTTTTTTAATGCAGGATTGCCCATCTTATTCCAACCAACAGGAATGTTAAATTTTCGTAAATTCTCAACCAATACAGATTTCGTAGCCTCTGCATCATCCTGCAATCCCGGCTTGCCTTTGTATAACTGATAATTCTTTTTATTTGTTGCATCTGTAAGATTTGGCATTATAATATTTGCTCCGCACAGCAGCCCATACTCCCGGCCGTTTGTCTCCAAGACCTGCAGTGCTGTGGTTGATGCAATGTTTATCCATGGCATCAACTGCCTGAGCAGGGCTATCATCTTTAAAGATAACAGTAACCTCTTTCTATCCGTAACCTCAAAGGTCTTACCATCTGCTCCAACCATAGTGGGGGCCTCATTGCTTAAGGGAGTATCGGGATGAATAATATAAGGACCCATGCCAACCATATTAACATCCATACGCTTGAAAAACAAAAGGTCATCTGCCAAATCATCTATACTCTGGCCGGGCAGACCTATCATTACCCCTGTTCCGGTAAAATAACCACACGATTTAAGATTCTCTATTGCAGCAAGACGTGTATCATACGAATGAAGCATGTCTACAGGATGGATTCTTTCATACAGCTTCCTGTTAGAGGATTCTATCCTAAGAAGATACCTTATTGCCCCATTTTTTTTCCATTCTGCATATACTTCCTTGTCCTGCTCCCCTAATGAGAGGGTAAGACCAAGCCCCATTGAGGTAATATTGTAAGAGAGCCTGCATATCCTTTCTATAAAGATACTGTCTCTCCTCTCTCCACCTTGCAACACAACAGAACCATATCCGGCCTCTGCTGCATATTTTGCCTCTTTCAATATCTCATCATCTGTAAGTTCATACCTGGTAACATTGCCATTACCCCTCCTTATTCCGCAATAAAGGCAATTCTTACAGCAAATGTTGCTTATCTCCACCAAACCGCGCAGATATATCTCATCTCCCCTGTACTCTCTCTTTTTTATGAGACTCTTTTTAAACAGCTCCTCCAAAGATTTGTCATCCAGATACAGTCCATTGGCATCTGCTCCTGTAATCTTGGCATCCAAATTTGCCCCAAGCCAATATATAAGACTGTTCCTCTCCATAAACTTAGCTTTCACTGTCATTCTGCAGCACAATATCAGAGACCGGGATCCCATTCAGATAGCTTAGCAATAACCCGTAATTTGTTACAGATATGCCTGCATCTATTACATCTCTGACTCTGTTGTTCAACTGTTTGTCTGTTACCATGCAGCCTCCGCATTGCACAGCAAGGGCATAACCATCCAACTCTGCCGGCAACTTTTCGAGAGATGGAATAAAATCAAAAAACAGCCTCTTCCCTGTAAACTTCTGCAACAGTTTTGGTATCTTGACTCTGCCTATATCCTCACATGTTGCTGTATGGCTACATGATTCGAGCATAAGCACTTTATCATTGTCTTTAAGGGATAACACTGCATCCAACCCCCTTACATATTCTTTAAAAGGGCCTTTTGAACGTGCCAGCAGAATACTGAATCCGGTTAGCGGTATATTCTCCCAATTATTCTCTTTCAATATAGCCGCCACCTCCTTAAAAGCCTGACTATCTGTAACTATTAAGTTGGGAGCTCTATTTGGAAGAAGTGTTGAGATAACCTCCTTTAACTGGCCTGGCTGTACCACATGTGCAACGGCATTATGATCTAATATATCCCTTATAGCCATAACCTGAGGCAGTATCATCCTTTTTGCCGGAGCCGCACTATCTATTGGGCATACCAATATTATATGGTCATTCTGCTTGACAAGTCCGTACAGTATACTTTTCTCTGTTGTTATCTCAAGCCTTTGCAGCGCATTTATTATAAGTTCCCTTGCCTTCCTCTTTTCCCTTTCTGACAACTCTGCATCGGGCCTCTCTCTGCATACAAGCTCAAGCAGATCTGTTTTGTATTCTGTTTTCAGCTTGTCTCGTTTTGTTGCTGTAAGTTTTTGTATATCAGATTTATTATGAACTATAACAAAAGGGGTGCTATATTTTGCAAACTGCACTGCAAGCTCATCTTCGTATGCTGTAAAATCCTCTCCCGTAAAAATAAGTAGTGCAGCATCTATCTGTTTAATAACTTCCCGAGATTTTTCTACTCTCATCTTCCCCAGAAATCCCTCATCATCTATCCCTGCTGTATCTATTATGGTACAAGATCCCAAGCCGCTAATCTCCAACCTCTTGCGCACAGGATCCGTTGTAGTTCCTGGCTGCTCTGAAACAATGGCAACCTCCTGCCCTGCCAAGATGTTTATTAGTGAGCTTTTTCCCACATTGCGTTTACCAAATATTCCTATTATCATGTTATATACAGCCACAGAGAGCCGTCATCTTTCTACTGTTATCTATTATTGCCCCAACAGCAACCCCACAAAGGTAAGCTATTTTGAGAAAAAATTGGCATCTTTGCCTTTCAACAGAAAAGACACAGTAAGATGAAACATATAATAATAGACAAGGTAGATTCGCCCCTGTTTAGGGAGGCATACAACATAATAGACAACAACTTTCCCTATACGGAAAAGAGAACATACCATGACCATATTATTGCATTTAAAAAGTTCAAGAACTTTAATATAGAGGCACTCACAGATGACAACGATAAGGTTATTGGCGTTTTAACGTGGTGGGAATTTGATGATTGTATCTATGGTGAACATCTTGCCATAGTGAATGGTTACAAAGGACATGGTTACGGAAAAGTTATGCAGGGGAGAATGCAGTCTATTGCAGAGAGCTTTGAGAAGCCGTTTATTTTTGAGATTGAGCCTCCATGCAGCTCGCCGCAGGCAAAACGACGCTTGGATTTTTATCTGCGCGGAGGATTTGTTTTTAATGAGCATATAACACATTTTCAGCCAACCTATAATGTGGGTGACACCCCTTTGGAGATGAACATTATGAGCTATCCTGTTGCAATAACAGCAGAGGAGTACAACAGATTCAAGCAACAACAGATAGAGGTGATAGAGAGCATATTAAAGGATTCAGACTACATGGCTTGCAAATGATTAAGCATTATATTACAGGCAATTAAATAATTCTTGTTACCTTTGCCGCCTGCAACAAACTGCAAACCGAATGCAGAATGGCAAACCTGTTTGCTAATTAAGCTTTGGTATAGCGTTTATTGTGGCTTTACAAAAACTAAAAAGAGACAACCTTAGAGAGACTTAGCAATATGTATTGCACTAACAAGAGGTTGCATAACATTAGCATTTACAGATGATTGAAACATTTCAAGAGTTGGGACTACCCCAATACCTGCTCAGTGCCATCAAAGAGCTTGGCTTTGAAAAGCCTACACCTGTACAGGAGAGAATCATACCAACCCTGTTAGAAAACAAAGAGACAAATATCGTATGTCTGGCGCAAACAGGTACAGGAAAAACGGCAGCATTCGGGTTGCCCACACTAACAGCATTAGATACAGACAATACTAACATACAGGCACTTGTACTTTCGCCAACAAGAGAACTCTGCAAACAGATTACAGAAGATTTAAAAAAATACGCACAATATAAAAAGGGATTTGCCATTGTAGACGTGTACGGTGGAGCAGGCATAGAGATGCAGATAAAGGCACTATCGAGAAACCCTCAGATTGTTGTTGCAACCCCCGGCAGACTTATAGATATGCTCCAACGTCAAGCCATCACACTTGAACATATAAGTACCCTTATATTAGATGAGGCAGACGAAATGCTCAATATGGGATTCAAGGAGGAACTTGATGAGATATTAGCACAGACTCCAAAGCAAAAACAGACACTGCTCTTCTCAGCAACGCTGCCTGTAGAGGTTGAGAAGATTGCCAAGACATACATGAATAATCCGCAGATTGTTACAGTTGGAGAGAGAAACAGCGGAGCACAGAATGTAGATCACTTCTACTATGTAGTACATGAAAAAGACCGCTATCCGGCTCTCAAACGCATTGTAGACTACTGCACCAACATATATGGAATCATCTTTTGCAGGACACGCAGAGAGTGCGGTGAGGTTGCAAGCGCCCTAATAAAAGATGGATACAATGCAGAGGCGTTGCATGGCGATCTGTCCCAGCAGCAACGAGATCTTGTAATGAAAAGATTCAGGAGCAAGACCGTTCCGTTGCTTGTTGCCACAGATGTAGCAGCCAGAGGCATAGATGTACACAACCTCTCCCATGTTATAAATTATAACCTTCCCGATGAGATAGAACAGTACACACATCGCAGTGGCAGAACAGGACGTGCAGACAAGTCCGGCAAATCTATTGTGCTCATAAACATAAAGGAGCAGCACAAGATAAGGCGGATAGAAAAGATGATTCAGAAGACCTTTACAAAATCTAAAGTACCAACAGGGAGCGAAGTTTGTTCAAAGCAGATGCTCTCTCTCATTGAGCACATAAGCAATGTAGAGGTAAAGGAGCAGATGGAGGAGTACATACCTCTAATGGTTGAAAAATGGAAAAACATTAATGCCGAGGATATAATTTTAAAGCTGATGTCTCTTGAATTCAACAGATTCCTTGACTATTACAAGAATGCTCCGGATCTTAATCTTCCCGATAAAGAGAGCAAGAGAGAAAGAAGCCACGACAGGGAGAAAAATCATGACAGGGAAAAACGCACATCAAAAAGCAGTGCAAAAGAGCCAAGTAAAGGCAAGGAAAACAATAGAGAGGAGAAGAGAGCAAACAGCAACGACTTTCTTAAAAATGATAAAGGCTTTACATGGATAACGTTCTCTCTTGGAGAGAAACACCGAATAACAAACAGACATATTATAAGGATGTTGACCTCTGTTGGGGTTGGTCGCAAGGGGATTGGCAGGATAGATATTAAACGGGATTGCACCAATATTCAGCTTGCATCGTCTGCTGCAGAAAAGGTTATTGCAGCCACCAACGGCACAATGTACAAAGGAAAGGCGCTTAGCAGCTCTATTCTAAAAAAATAGCGTCTAAAAACCTATTCCCATAGGGCTTATGTTTTTAGAAACAGTTTAACCCTCCGCGTTAATCAACTGCTAATCCTTTCGAGCATCTTGAAACGGCCAAGTCGTCCCTTTTAGTATGCTTTGCTTCCTAACAGCAGTTCAACAGACGCCGCTTCCTATAATCTGCTTTCGGCAATCGCTCTTCCGTTGATTAACAAGTCGTTTGCAACTGTTTTAAAAATGCAACGAATGATAAAAAACTGAGTAAAAACAACTCCTACGGGTAGTAATTGCTAAAAGTGGTATCTATGGAGTAGTACATCAACGCAAGCTCTTGCTTATCAACCGCCTCGCACGAAAGTTGGCCTCTATTGCCCCTACCAATAGCACATCCGTCATTTGTCAACCTGTTATACTCCCGTTCAATTGTATAGGCAAAAGACTCCGGAGTATTGTTTACCAAACTCCCTAAACTACCATTAAGCATAACCTCTCTCAAAGCCGGAATATCTGAACATATAACCGGAATTCCTGAGATAACAGCCTCTATTACAGACAGTCCAAAGGTATCTGCAGCAGAGCCGTAAACATAACAATCCAAGCTCTTGAGAATACGTGGCACATCTGAACGTTGTCCTGTAAAGATAACCCTCTCACCTAACCCATGCTCCTTACAAAAATTAACACATTCCTCATAGTATAACGGAGTTACAGAATTCTTTTTTCCAACAAAGAGAAATTTGTAGGAGATATTATCGGGAAGCAGAGAAAGTGCTTTACAAATCATAAGTTGAAGCCTTGCTTTAGTATTGAAATTACCAACCATCCCCATAAGAAACAGCGGCTTTTCTGTGCAGTTAACGCCAAGCTCCAATAACAGATTCTCATACGGCTTGGCAGAGAGGAGCTTATCCGGCACAATGCCGTTGGCAATCACCTCCCCTTTGTCAAACAGCTGTTGCAAACAAATGTCCGTTAACATATTGGCAGTATTCTCCATATAAAACTGTTTGGTAGCACTGCTCACATAAGTAATTCTCATCAACTTTAAAAAATCAGCATCTGTAGTTCTGCCTCTGGCAAACAGTTTAAAGAAGAGCTGCATGAGTCTGCTCCCTTTTGTCTTCTCTGAAATATAATTAAAATTAAGATTAAGGCCATGCACAGTAAGCATTATTTTTGGTGCAGGCTGTATTGGAACCACCGCTGCTGCCGCCCAATATGCATCTACATTATTATGACAATGAATGCGCCCTATCTTATGCTGTTTTACAAAAGCCCTCAATTTTAGAATTAGGCCAAGCGTATTTTTAACCCCCCTCCCTCCTTTTATGAAAAACAGCCTCCCGTTAAGAAGTTGAGCCTTAAAAAGAGTCTCCCTTTCAGGCTCGCTTTCAACAGAATAGACTACATAAAAATCTATTCGCTTATCTTGCGGAAGAGTATTGTTGTATGTGAGCATATCCAATACTAAATTCTCAGCCCCTCCCGTATTAAGACTACCCATAAAATGTAGAACCTTACCTGTCATGCCATTAATCTTATCAAATTACAAGTTCCAATATAATAAATAATTTTTATTCGTTGGTAACCCTTTTCCGTAAGCCAAATGAGCAGAGCCAAACTCGTTTGAGCTTTGCCATGGCAAGGAAACTAACATTGCCCGTGCCGGATGTGGACGATGGCTTTATTTGATAAAAAGAGACAGGCTTTTGCGTAAAAGC
>CAVHKR010000054.1:0-9194 GCA_963636615.1 Acutalibacteraceae bacterium
TTATCAGGTAGGCTCTATTGCGGTTAGGATATTAAGTTTTGAAAAGAGGAGGATTGATGCCTCATTCTGGTACGAATCCCTTGCAAAAGCCTATGAAATGAGGAGGGTGCTTGGAGTTTTTAATGAGAGTACCACGTGTTACAGGTTAGTACATGGAGAGGGGGATTTTCTTCCCGGTCTTGTTATAGATATATACAACGGATATGCCGTCCTGCAGGCTCATTCTGCAGGAATGTTCCTCTCTTTGGAGGATATTGCGGTTGCTCTAAAACAAATTTATGGAGACAGACTTCTTGGAATTTACGACAAAAGTTCAGGCACGGCACCCTTTAAGGCAGGATTGCCGCTTAACGACCATTATATATGGCGTTCAGAAGAGTGTGCAGATTGTGGGTCTGATAAAGATGAGGAGGCGTTTGCAGAGACTGTTTTTGAGAATGGCAACATGTTTCTTGTAGACTGGCTGCACGGGCAAAAGACCGGTTTCTTTTTGGATCAAAGGGATAACAGGGCGCTTGTAAAAAGATATTCATATAGTAAAGATGTCCTTAATCTGTTCTGCTACACCGGGGGCTTTTCCGTTTATGCGCTGCAGGGGGGTGCAAAAAGTGTAACCTCTGTAGATAGCTCAAAGAGCGCAATAGAGCTTACAGACAGGAACATTGCCCTTAACGGATATGACGGCAGTGTACATACCTCTTGTTGTACAGACGCCTTGGAGTTTATGCGAAATTTAAAGGCAGATGAGTATAATCTCATGATTGTAGATCCACCTGCATTTGCAAAACACAGAGGGGCGTTGGACAATGCTCTAAGAGCCTATAAAAAACTTAATGCGCTTGCCATTGAGAAGATTAAAAAGGGTGGGATTATCTTTACTTACAGCTGTTCCCAAGTTGTAGACAAGAATGCTTTTGCTTTGGCGGTTTTTTCTGCAGCAGCTCTTGCCGGGCGCAAGGTGAGAATCCTGCACAGGTTAACTCAACCTGCAGATCATCCTGTGAATATCTATCATCCAGAGGGGGAGTATCTCAAAGGATTGGTTCTGTATGTAGAATAAAAAACGGTAGCACAGTAGCTACCGTTTTCTATGAGGTACCAAGCAGAGTCGAACTGCTGTACACGGTTTTGCAGACCGCTGCCTAACCACTCGGCCATGGTACCGGTTAGGGAGTGCAAAGGTAGAGTTTTTTTTTGACTTTCCAAATCTTAATCTCAAATCCCCCAATAATTCCAATAAACCAAAGAGGACAACCGTTTCGTTGGTTATCCTCTTTGTTATGATTGATTGAATTATACCTTAGCTGTTACAGCTTTTCAAAGTCAACATCTGTAAAGTTTTTCTCATCTGAGGCCTGGTTTGCGTCATCATTGTAAACACGCTCTGTTACAGGACACTTATCTTTTATAAACTTAACCACCTCTTCAAGACCGTCTGTAAATTTCTCAAAGTCTTCCTTGTAGAGGAAAATTTTATGTTTGTCGTAGACAAATCTTCCGTCTTTTTCAACTCTTCTCTTGCTCTCTGTTATTGTAAGGTAATAATCGTTTCCTTTTGTTGCCTTAACATCAAAGAAATAGGTTCTCTTACCTGCTCTTACCGGTTTAGAGAAGACATCCTCACCGTTGCGCTCCTGCGCTCCTGCATTGTCGTAATCCTCAAAGTACATAATTTTTCTTCAATTAAATTTTAAAAGTTGTACAAAGATAAAATTTTTTTTAACCTCATTGACTATATTTGCAAAATATTTAAAAAAACTCCGATATGTTGAGTAGACGATTAATAAGGGTGAAAGTGTTTAAAGTTCTTTTTGGAAGAGTGGCTGCCGGAAATTCAGATGCACTTATTGGTGCTGAGAATGAGTTGATGGCATCTTGTGAAAAGACAAGAGATCTTTATATACTGCTTATGAGGTTACCTATTGCCCTTAAAAGAATGGCTGAGATAAAGATAGAGCAGGGACTGCAAAAATTTCATCCTACAGAAGAGGAGGCAAATCCAAATTATAAATTTGTAAATAACAGTTTCATTAATATTATTGAGAACGACCTTGAATTTCTAAAATTGGCAGATTCAAAGGGATTGACGTGGGATATTTATGATACTTTCATCAAAAAACTGTATCTTGCAGTCACTTCTGCCGAATACTTTAAACAGTATATGAATAGCGGCCATTCCTCTTTGGAGGAGGATACAAGGCTCTTCTGCAACATATTTGCAAACGAATTGGAGGATAACGAAGATTTAGAATACATACTGGAGGAGAGCAATGTCTTTTGGATGAATGACCTTGAGTATGTTCTCAATAAGGTATTGGAGAACTTGAACAGGATTGCAAGGAAAAAGAGGGTAATAGTTCCAGACATCTTTAGAAAGGAGGATGATATTACATACGCCAGGAAGCTGCTTACAGAGTCTCTGATACATTATGATGAATATGTGAATATTGTTGCAGGAATGGTTCCAAACTGGGATAAGGAGAGGCTTGTTGCAACAGATTTGGCTCTGATAGTTATGGGGATTACAGAGGCGGTTGTCTTTAATTCAATCCCTCTGAAGGTTACTATCAATGAATATGTAGATATTTCAAAGTTCTATAGTACGCCGAATAGCCGTACATTTGTCAATGGCATCCTGGATAAAATTCTGCAGAAGATGGTAAAGGATGGGAAGATTGTAAAGACAGGCAGAGGACTTGTAGGCAGTAATTAATTATTTAACGTTATATTAAAAATGAAAATGTTAGTTTTTCTTCAGGCTCAGACAGCTCAGCAGGGCGGTAGCATGGGCAGTTTTCTAATAATGATGGTTCTTATCTTTGTTGTGATGTATTTTCTAATGATACGTCCTCAGCAGAAGAAGCAGAAAGAACTTGTAAAATTCCGCGATTCTCTTCAGAAAGGGGATAAAGTTGTTACTGTTGGCGGCTTATACGGTACTGTTGTTGAAATAAAAGAGAGGATAGTTCTTTTGGAGGTAGACAACAATGTTAAGATAAGAGTAGACAAGAGCTCATTGGTTAAGGATATTTCAGACGTTCCTGCCAAGTAGGCAATACACTTGCTTATAAAGAATTGAATAGATTTATTTCAATATTCAAAAATGCGCTTAAAAAAAGAGGGAATGATTGGATTATACTAATCATCTCTCTCTTTTTTGCATTTGCCATGTGGGGAATATTGCGCCTGTCTCAGACATATTCAACCACATTCAAATATAATGTAAAGATAACGACCTCTGTAAAGTCACGCTCCTCTAAGGCGTTTGCCACAAATCCTGTGATTGTAAGAGGTAAGGCAAGCGGCTTCTTTATTCTCCAGCAGAGATATTTTGGCAATAATTCATATATCGAGCTTAATGTTGCCCCATCTCTCGTACATCCTGTGGCAGGGAAGGAGGATCTGTTCTTTATAAAGGGGACTCAGATAAAAGATAACATCAGCCAGATATTGGAGGGAGAGATTGTGGTAGACAATATCTCTGTAGATTCTCTCTTTATATATCTTTTTAATGAAACGTATAAGAAGGTTCCTGTTGTCCCGAGGTCCAATCTCACGTTCGCTCCACAGTACACAGCTGTAGGAAAGTTGACATTAAGACCGGATTCCGTGCTTATTTATGGCAACACACGTGTTATTTCCGATATAGATTCTCTTTTTACAGAGGAGATAACCGGAGATAAACTGAAAAGAAATTTAAACGGTATCATTAAGCTCCAGCCGGTAGATGGAGTTGAGGTATCGGACAAAGAGATCTACTATTCTATGGAGATAGCAAGATATTATGAGTCTGTATTGCAGATACCTCTAAATATTGTTAATGCTCCGGCAATAAGGACTGTTCCTATTCCCGATGAGGTAAAACTGATAGTAAAGGTCAGATTCGGAGGTAATTTGCAAAAGCTCAGTTCCCAAGATTTTAATGCCTACATAGACTTTAATGACACCGGTTTGGGTGGGTATGCAGAGGTTAAGATAGAGGCTCCTTTAACAGAGGTCATAGAGATAAAGGCAGATCCAGCATTTATTAAGATTTTTTGATATGTCATCAGATGGAAAGGATTGTCCGTTGGTATTGGCATGTACAGGCGGCATTGGAAGCGGAAAAACTTTTGTAGCGGGAATTTTTGAACATCTTGGGGTTCCCGTATATTATTCGGATACCATGGCCAAGAAGCTCTATTCAGAAGACAGAGAGATGGTTAAGGCGTTGGTTAAACTGCTGGGAGATGACGTTGTAGACGGTCTTTTAGACAATGGCATACCAAGACTGGATTTTAAGCGTTTTGCGGATAAGATATTCCGAGATGCTACCCTAAAGAGGAGGGTTGAGGAGATTGTGCACCCGGCTGTCTTATACAATTTTGAAAAATGGCGGAACAGCTATTGCGGAATGAGAAAATATGTTATAATTGAGTCTGCTATTATTTTGGAGTTACCCATCTTTAACAGCATGGAGAAAAAGGTACTTGCTGTAATTGCTCCTAAAGAGTTGCGAGTCAGGAGGGTAATGAATAGAGACAATATAACTGAGGAGATGGTTCTCTCTCGTATGAGGGCTCAATGGAGCGACCGTCAGAGAGCAGCTATGGCGGATTTTGTTATATTTGCAGACGAAAAAAGACCTCTTATAGAGCAGGTGCTTTGTGTAGATGAGGCTATGAACAGGATAATTGATTGAGTTATGAGTTGGGGAAAATGGATTACCGGAGCTATCGGGTGGGCTGTAGGAGGCCCTATCGGGGCTTTAGTGGGGTATCTGCTCGGTACGGCAATGGAGGGGGATTCTTTGTCGGGAAACAAGGCAACAGGAAGAGCCTCTGTCTATTCTGCCGGGGAGCAGAGGAACAGTTTTCTTGTATCTATGTTAGTGCTCTCGGCTGCTGTAATGAAGGCAGACGGAAAGGTAATGAGGAGCGAGTTGGATTATGTTAAGCGTTTTATAACCGGCTCATTTGGAGAGGCTGCTTTACCTGAATCTTTAAGATTGCTTAAGGAGTTGTTGCAGAAGGAGATAAACCTTTTGGAGGTATGTGCGCAGATAAAATTGTACATGAACAGCTCCCAGCGTCTGCAATTGCTGCATTTCCTTGTAGGTATAGCGGAAGCAGACGGATATGTCAGCAAGAACGAGGTTGAGACCATAAGAAACATAGGCAGGTATTTGGGGATACAGGATGGCGATGTCAATTCGATCTTGGCTATGTTCAACAACAACCTTGAGTCTGCATACGCTGTTTTGGAGATAGATGAAAGGGCTACCGATGAGGAGGTTAAAAGGGCATACAAGAGACTGGCCTTAAAGCACCATCCTGATAAGGTAGAATCTTTGGGACCGGATGTAAAGAGGGCTGCAGAGGAGAAGTTCAAGCAGATTGTTGCCGCTTACGAGGCAATAAAGAAGGAGCGCAACATGTAGTCTTTTACAGAGGTAGAGCGTTGATTATTGAGAATTTTTAGAAAAGATAATAGAGAAATGAAGACAGATTTAAGAAAGGTTTTAGCTGTAACAGGGGAATCGGGACTGTTTAACTATGTTTCACAAGTCAGATTGGGAGCTATTTTAGAATCTTTGAGGACAAAACAGAGAAATAAATTTGGCCTTAATGCAAAAATGACATCTTTGGCCGATATATCCATATATACAGATGAGGGGGAGGTTAAATTGCAGAGTGTTTTTGAGACAATGCACAAGGAGCTTGGAGAGAGCGAGGCACTTTCTCCAAAATCTGACCCTAATCTGATAAAGGAGTTCTTTGCAAAAGTGCTTCCTACATATGACAGAGACCGGTTTTATGTTTCTCATATGAAAAAGGTTCTTGCATGGTATAACGAACTGCTTAAATATGCATCTTTAGATTTTGAGAGTGGGGAGGAGCAGCAGGAAGAATCAAAGTAGTGCTATGAAACAGCCCCTTGCTGAGGATTTTACCAAAGTCAGATATGCAAAGCTGGCAAGTGTAATGCTGGTAACGTTAGGCTGCTCAAAAAACAGGGTAGATTCGGAGCATCTGCTCAGGCAGATGGAGTATGCCGGTGTTAATCTCCTTCCCGATAACTACGAGGTAGGAGCAGCATTTATAACACCGTGCGATGCCATAATCATAAATACCTGCGGTTTTATAAAGGATGCAAAGGTAGAATCCATTAATACCATTTTTGCTGCGGTAAATGCAAAAAATGCCGGAATAACAAGACATGTTTTTGTATTTGGCTGTCTGTCTCAGCGTTATATGGATGAGTTACTTGCAGATATTCCGGAGGTTGACGGTTTTTTTGGTGCATTTGACATATCCGGGGTACTTGAGGTTATGGGGCTTAAACAGGACTCCTCCATTGAACATGAGCGTTACCTTACCACCCCTAAGCATTATGCATATCTTAAGATCTCTGAGGGATGTAACAGGCATTGTGCATACTGCTCTATACCAGGCATAAGAGGAAGACATAGATCGGTTCCAATGGAACATCTTGTTACGGAGGCAGAAAATTTGGCCAAGGGAGGGGTAAAGGAGCTTATATTGGTAGCTCAGGATACTACCTACTATGGCTTGGATCTCTATAGGAAACGTACATTGGCAGAGCTGCTTGAGAGGTTATGCAAAGTAGATGGAATAGAGTGGATAAGGGTTCATTACTCATATCCTGCGCAATTTCCAAAGAATCTGCTTAAAGTAATGGCTCGGCAGCCTAAAATCTGCAAGTACCTGGATATACCACTCCAGCATGCTTCCACAAAGGTGCTCGCCCTTATGAGAAGGTCGATAGATATGGTTGGAACACAGAGCCTTATAGATGAGATTAGAGCAACGGTTCCCGGCATAGTTCTGAGAACAACCATGATAGTGGGACATCCTGGGGAGACCAAGCGTGAATTTGACAAGCTCCTTGAATTTGTAAAACATAACAGATTTGAAATGCTCGGGGCGTTTACATATTCCAATGAGGAGGGGACTTATGGTGCAAAGCACTATAAAGATACTGTTAGGGAATCAACTAAACAGAGACGTTATGATGAGCTTATGGAGCTTCAGGCAACAATCTCAAACGAGCTTCATCTTGCAAGAATAGGGTCTGTTGAGCAGGTTATAGTGGATTCGTATTCAGACGGAATTCTTCATTGCCGCAGCATGTACGAATCTCCTGAGGTTGACGGTGAGATAAAGGTTATTCCTACCAGTTCATATAATCCCACTTGTCTTATCGGGAAGTTTATTAAGGTAAAGATAACAGGCTCCGATGATTATGACTGGGAGGGGCGTATTGTAGAGTAAATTGATTGTAAATTATTAATGTTTAATAGAATAATATGGGACTATTAGATGGAAAAGTGGCTCTTATAACCGGAGCTGCAAGAGGAATTGGCAAGGCCATTGCTCTTAAATTTGCGCAAGAGGGTGCAACCATAGCGTTTACCGATCTTGTAATTGATGAAAATGCTGAGAATACTAAAAAGGAGATTGAGGCAAAAGGGGCCAAAGTGCTTGCAATCGCATCTAATGCTGCTTCTTTTGAGGAGTCGCATAATGTTGTAGAGCAGGTTGTTAAGGAGTTTGGCAAACTTGATATTCTTGTAAATAATGCTGGAATAACTAAAGATGGCCTTATGATGAGAATGTCAGAGGCTCAATGGGATGCCGTAATAAATGTAAATCTTAAATCTGCTTTTAATTTCATTCATGCCGTAACACCAATAATGATGCGTCAGCGTAGCGGTTCTATCATTAACATGAGTTCTGTAGTCGGCGTTCATGGAAATGCCGGTCAGACCAACTATTCTGCATCTAAAGCTGGCATGATCGGCTTGGCCAAATCAATAGCACAAGAGATGGGTTCCCGTGGCGTTAGAGCCAACTGTGTTGCTCCAGGTTTTATCATCACAGAAATGACTGCCAAGCTTCCCGATGAAGTTAAGCAAGAATGGTGCTCCAAAATTCCTCTAAGAAGAGGCGGTACACCTGAAGATATTGCCAATGTCTGCGTATTCCTTGGCAGTGATTTGTCGAGCTATGTTAGTGGGCAGGTTATACAGGTGTGTGGTGGGATGCAAATGTAAAAGTTGGCGAAGAAGGGCAAGTTCTGCGTTACGCTCATTGTAAAAATCCTCACATACTACTGTATGCTCCGGTATTTTACAATTTCGCAAGCCTTGAACTTGCTCTTCTATCCAACTTTTACAGCGGTTAAACAGGACTAATCTTTGTCTGCCATCCTAAGGATGTACGTGTTAGTACACTGCGGATGGCAATCATTTAATTAGTTGTATATGAGGCGAATTTTATTTTTCCCCTTGCAGCTGATTGTAGAGGCTGGCGGCCTCTTTGAATTTAAACCTTTTCATAGAGAGTGTAACCCATTTATATGCCAACTCCGTTTGCCCAAGGATATTGCACAGAACGGCAATGTTGTAGGCGGCAAAAGATACCCTCCTTGGATTGTTGGATTGGGTAAGTGGCATAAGGGCATCTATTGCCTCTTTTATTTTATACTCGTCAGCCAGACGACAGGCATTCATCCAGTCTTTTAAGTCTTCGTATGTAACAAGCAGATGGCTCTCCTCTATCCATTGCGGTGTAAGTTCAGCTGCCACTGTTTCTCCTAACCTGTAGGCTATCGGAGGGAGGCTTTTCCCGGTTGTCTCAATTATCTGCTCCCGGGTAAGGTTGCTTGGAAGAATTTCTAATTGCATGGTATCTTTAAGCTCTTTTCCATAGACATAGCTGTTAAGGATATTGTCATAAACTTTAATACTTATATCTATAGGGGTAAAGAGGAATGTTGTTCCATATAGCTCCGAATCATATATTATTGTTTCGTTCTGTGGGTTTTTGTAATCTATACCGGCCTTTTCAACAATTATAAGGGTTTCTGCATTGCTAAGACGTTTTGCCACCACAGAGTTTTCGTTTTTTGATCTGTATATGACTTGAGCTGCCGGATCCTCTGCATATTGGGTATACAGCTTGCTGTTAAGTACAACAGGTATTATTGATATAGAATCAATGCCGGAAACCAATTCTCTGTCTTGTGCCGTCTTTTCTGCAACTGCAGTGGCAGCGTTTGCCATTATCAGCGAGTCAGTTGAAAAACCATACGATGATGGACTATACGGATTAAAGCATGCAACCACAGCAATGTTGTCTCTGTTTATCAGCACTTTGCCGGCATTATTGTTCCTCTCTACAGTTATATAG
>CAVHKR010000055.1:0-9149 GCA_963636615.1 Acutalibacteraceae bacterium
CTTTAGTCCAGATATGCTGAGAAAATATATCCCTCATTATGCCGGCAGGTTAAAGATAGATTGGGAGACGCTTATGGGGCTTGGCATGATTAACCCTTACGATACAAATGAGAAGTTCTCTATGAGCCATCTTGCTGCAAATCTGTCGCAGGAGGTAAACGGTGTGAGCTGGCTGCATGGTAAGGTGAGCCAGGATATATTTGCCAATATGTGGCCGGGGTACCTTCCGGAGGAGTTGAATGTCGGTTATGTTACCAACGGTGTCCATTATCAGACATGGACAGCAAAAGAGTGGAAAGAGGTACATGCGCGTGTGTTTGGAAAGGAGTTTAGCTCTCATCACTACGACAAGAGCTGTTTTCAGGGGATAAGAACAGTAGAGGAGGCGGAGATATGGTCTATAAGAAGATATCTGAAGACAAAGCTGATTAACAGGGTTAAGGATATTCTCTCCAACCCTGTAGCCACAAATCATTACTCTCCAAAGGATATTGTAAAGATAAAGGAGACGCTTAGAGATGACATCCTTACCATTGGTTTTGCAAGACGTTTTGCAACATACAAGCGGGCATATCTGCTTTTCAGAGATTTGGACAGACTTAACGAGATAGTCAACAACCCCAATCATCCGGTGCAGTTCCTGTTTGCAGGCAAGGCGCATCCGGCAGACAAGGCAGGACAGGATCTCATAAAAAATATAGTAGAGGTATCAAAGATGCCCCAGTTCATAGGCAAGATAGTCTTTATTCCAAACTATGATATTACCATAGCCAAGATGCTTGTGCAGGGGGTGGATATCTGGATGAATACCCCTACACGACCGTTGGAAGCATCGGGAACAAGCGGAGAAAAGGCCACAATGAACGGTGTAATGCACTTCTCTGTCTTGGATGGCTGGTGGGTTGAAGGCTATAAGGAGGGTGCCGGCTGGGCTCTCCCTATGGAACGCACATATACAGATCAGAATTTCCAGGATGAGTTGGATGCTGCAACAATATATAACATTATTGAGGATGAGATTGCGCCGCGTTATTACAATGTAGACAGAAAGGGCATCTCTCATGAATGGATTGAGACTATAAAGAACTGCGTAGCGGAGGTTGCATGCAACTTTACAACTAACAGAATGATGGAGGATTACATAAGGCAGTATTATCTTCCGCTTGCAGCACGTGGCAAAAAGATACAGGCAAGCGATTTTGAGATGGCACGGGAGATTGCCCAATGGAAGAAGAGGATGAGAAGAGCTTGGAACGGAATAGAGGTTATAGGGTATTCAAAGATAAGCAACCTCAACGGGTCTCTGTTAATAGGTAAGGACTATCAGTCTGAAGTTACCCTCAATTTAGGAGATGTTGAACCGGAAAATATTGGCCTTGAGATAGTTCTTATTCAGAATGAAAAAGAGAGGCTTAGTGTTAAACAACGTGCGGAATTTACTTTAAAAGAGTGTAACAGAGGTGTTGCCACCTATATCTGTAAATTGACTCCGGAGGTTACAGGAACATATATGGGATGTTGCAGAATGTACGCAAAGAATCCTCTTATGGCTCACAGACAAGATTTTGAATTGGTAAGATGGTTGTAGCAGCTACTGGTTTCTTTGACGGAGTGCACAAGGGGCATAGAAAGGTTTTGGACACATTATGTCAAATAGCTCGCAGGGAGGGGAAAAAGAGTGCAGTTGTCACCTTTTGGCCCCACCCCAGAAGCGTTTTGCAGCAGAATGCAGATAATCTCAGATTGCTTAACTCTTTGGAGGAGAAGAAAGAGCTTATCAAGCAGGCAGGTGTTGACGAGTTTTTCGTATTGCCGTTTAGCAGGGAATTCAGCATGTTGTCAAGCAGGGAGTTTGTTGCAGAGTACCTGCGAGACAAGTTGGGAGTATCTACGCTTATTATAGGTTATGACCACCGTATTGGTCATAGCAGCGGCGAAACACAGAAGGAGTTCATGAATATGGCGGCAGAGGAGGGGATAAAGGTTGTAAGGGTATCCGAATTCATAGAGGATAATCTTACTGTAAGTTCAACCAAGATCAGAAACTATCTTTTAGCAGGTGAATTGGATAAGGCCAATGACTTTCTTGGGTATAACTATACCCTTAAGGGGGTTGTTGTCTCCGGAAAAAAGATAGGTAGAAAGATAGGCTTTCCAACGGCCAATATGGCACTTTACGAGCCTTTGAAAGTTATCCCCGGAGGGGGAGTTTATGGGGTTAAGACAGAACTGTGGGGCAGAGTGTACAAGGGGGTATGCAACATAGGCACAAGACCAACGGTAAATACCACGGAGGAGAGAACAATAGAGACACACATATTGGACTTTGACGAGGATATATACGGGTTGGATATGAAAGTCGAATTTTTCTTTAAGATAAGGGACGAGTTTAAGTTTGCCTCTTTGGAAGAGCTTGCCTTTCAGATAGAAAAAGATAAGAGAGAGGTAAAGGAGAGGGATTTTTAAACAGCTTTTTAAATTTAAATAGAATTTATTACCTTTGTACCAAGAGTCCCGAACAACTGACGGGATTCTTTCTTTTTTAATTTAACAGTAGTATGGCTAATAACAATATTCACTATGTAACAGCCGAAGGATTAGAGAAAATGAAGGCTGAGCTTGCTCACATGATTTCTGTAGAGAGACCTGCCATTTCCAAGGCCATTGCAGAAGCACGTGACAAGGGAGATTTATCTGAGAACGCAGAATATGACGCTGCTCGTGAGGCGCAGGGTATGTTGGAGATGAAGATAGCACAGTTGCAGGAGTTGGTTGCAAATGCCCGTGTTATAGATGAAAGCCGTTTGGGAACATCACACGTGCAGATGCTTAACAAGGTAAAGATAAAGAACCTTGCAACAAAGGCAGTTATGGAGTTTACAATAGTAGGGGAGTCTGAGGCTAATCTCAGAGAGGGGAAACTTGCATCAACAACACCTATAGGTAAGGCTCTTATGGGAAAGCAGAAAGGAGATGTTGTAGATGTGCTTACACCCGGCGGTACAGTTAAATTTGAGATTCTTGATATAACATTATAGTTTGGCTTTAAAAAGATGGCAACAATTTTTACAAAAATAGCAAATGGAGAGATACCCTCTTACAAAGTGGCAGAGTCCAATGATTATTACGCATTTTTAGATATTAATCCATTAGTCAAGGGACATGTTCTTGTAATCCCCAAGAAAGTTGAGGATGATTATATTTTCAATCTTCCGAGCAATGTGTATAGTGGGCTTTGGGATTTTGCCCGTAAGGTTGCAATTGCTGTCAAAGCTGCAATTCCGTGCAAAAGGGTAGGAGTCGCCGTTCTTGGTATGGAGGTACCGCATACGCACATTCATCTTGTTCCGCTGAATGCAGAATCAGATTTGGATTTCAGAAAGGAGAAACTGCATTTTTCAGAGGCCGAATTTGAGCAGATAGCAAAATCCATAGCCAATGAATTTGTCAAACTATAGCCTATAAACAATATATATTAAGCAGATTATAAATTTTATAAAGATAACAGATGAAAAGAGTCCTATTTTTCCTTGCAGTTTTGTTCTTGGCGGTTTCTTGTGGAAAGCACAATGCAAACATATCGGCAACAATCAGTGGAGCCGGTGACAAAGATGTTGTTTTGCAGAGGTTAGATATTAACAATATTGTTCCTGTAGATACAATAAAAACAAATAAAAACGGGTTCTTCTCTTGCAAAATCAGATTTGCAGACAATGCGCCGCAGTTCTATTACCTCTCCTATAACAACAGGAGGATTGCCTCTATGATAGTTATGCCACAGGATAATATAACCATAGTTGCAGATACCATGGGAAACTATAGCATTAAAGGGTCAGAAGAATCCCTACTATTAAAAAGACTTGATTCATCATTGGTGGTAGCGCAGACTAAATATAACCAATTGGCAATAAAGGTAGAGGAGGCAAATTTGGCCAAGGAGCAAGAGACTGCAAAGGCTTTAAGACAGGATATGGGCAGATTGTATGTAAAGTACAAACAGAGCATAATCAAGCAGATACTCAGCAATCCATACTCTTTTAGCAATATTCCGGCTCTGTATCAGAATTTTCTTGCAAATCTTCCTCTTTTTGCAGAATTTACAGACGGCCTTATCTTTAAAAGAGTGTACGACTCCCTTGTTATCAAATATCCGCACTCCGCATACGTGATGCACCTGAAAAAGGAGGCAGATGCCTTTGATCGCAATGTAGAGATGGAACAAAAGCTATTGGAGGCAGGTGTTTCCTCTTTTCCTAATATCACACTTCCCGATATTAATTCCAAATCTCGCGAACTTAAAGAGCTGGAGGGCAGGCCATTTATTCTCTATTTCTGGGGAGCGGCAGATGTAAACCAGAAACTGTTTAACAACCAGCTGAAAGATATTTACGCAGCATATAATCCAAAAGGGCTTGAGATATATCAGGTTAGTGTAGATACAGACAAAGCAATGTGGGCAACGGCTGTTAAGGAGCAGCAGCTTCCGTGGATTAATGTCTGCGATGGCGCAAGTGGCTCATCAAAAGCCATAATCACCTATAATATTACAACAGTTCCGTCTCTCTTCATATTTGATAAAGAAGGGAATATGGTAGCAAGAGACATATTTAACGAAACGCAGTTGAAGAGAGTCCTCAACGGTATTTGCAAATAGTTGCCGTTTAGTCATTCTATTATAGTAGTTTCTTGGGCTTGCCTGCAATAAACTCCTTTAGATAAAACGGCTGAAAATACGCAGTGTCCTCACTTTGGCCGGCAGTGAATTTTCTATAGACGGCAACTCTGAGGCCGCTTGCATGAGGTAGATCCTCTGCAAACAGCGCATTACAGTTCTCCTCAACTAAAGTGCGGAACTTTGCAGCACCGTTTCCTGTAAAAAGGACGGTCTTCTCTGCAAGCACCTGTGCAAAACTCTGTCCGTCCAAGATTTTTGCCTCCACCTCTGTTAGTCTCTCTCCGCGAGAGTTGAACAGAGCTGTGTAGACCTCCATTCTGCCGGCATCTATCATTGGCACAATGCAGCAGTTGTCATTCAGTTTGGTATCTGACTGCCTGGCAACAGCACTCCTGCAACAAGCAGAGCTATGCTCAATATGTTGTCGGGAAGCGGAAAACAGATTATATTGGTCGTTGTCTATGGCAACCTGTGTAATAACATCTAAAGTTCCAACAGCAATAAGCGGAATATCTGCCCCAAAACAGAGTCCTTTGGCAAGTGAGGCACCTACACGGAGACCTGTGTATGAACCGGGCCCCTCCGATACACCTACAGCGGCAATATCTTTAATTGTAAGGTTGTTCTCCTGCAACAACTCCCTAACAAACGGAGCTAATTTTACGGCGTGAGCTTTTGGCGTGCAGATATATTTCTGAGAAACTATTTTGTCACCACACGACAATGCTGCAGAGCATGAATCGGTAGCTGTCTCCAACAGAATGAAATATGGATTATCTCTCATAGACAAATTTCTTTTAACGGTTACTTAAAATTGAATACCTGCTTGATATAAGGGAACAGCGAATCTGTGGCAGACATTATAAACCGGCACATTTTAGAGCTGTTTACCTTCTCTGCCGGCACAATATCCATGATGCTGTTAAGATAATTGAAGACATATAACAGTACCCCTGCAATTATAAAAGCCGACAGCAGGGAAAGAAGCATTCCACACAGTCTGTTGGCCCACCCCAAAAGGCTCAACTTAACCACCCCCTCCAAAACGCGGGCAAGCAGATGTCCCAAAACCATGACAACTATAAGCAGCAGTATGAACACAATTATCTTCATTGCCTGAGGTGAGGCACTGAGAGATAAAATGCTTTTAAGCCAATCAGCTATCATAACAGAATACCTTGAGCCGGCCCATACTGCAACAAAGAGAGACAGTATCCCAACAACCTGCCCTATAAACCCCTTTATAGCGCCTCTTATTGCCATCCCTATAAAGATAAGGAGGATAATTATATCCAGAATCTGCATAAGCAAGTAGTAAATTCGCTGCTGTTAATGAAATAATATAAATAGGAAATATTTATATCTTTGCAGTTTCAAAAAGTTTAACAACTGCAAAAATAGTAAAATTAGACGTATATGGGTTTTGTAGAGTATAAAAACTTAGATCTGGTTGAGCTTAACAATTCTGTACTTAAGAAATGGAAAGAGGAGAATTGTTTTGAGAATACATTAAAAAGCCGCGAGGGTGCCAAAAAATTCATATTTTTTGAGGGTCCGCCTTCTGCAAACGGAATGCCCGGTATTCACCATGTTATGGCCAGAACCATTAAAGACACCATTTGTCGCTACAAAACTCAGATGGGCTATTATGTAAGCAGAAAAGCAGGTTGGGACACACACGGACTTCCTGTTGAGCTTGGTGTAGAGAAGATGTTAGGCATAACCAAAGAGGACATAGGCAAGAAGATAAGTGTAGATGATTACAACTCAGCATGCCGCAAGGAGGTTATGAAGTACACCAAGGAGTGGGTAAACCTCACAGAAAGAATAGGTTACTGGGTTGACATGAATAATCCGTACATAACTTACGACAACCAGTACATAGAGACGCTATGGTATCTTCTGAAAGATATATACGGCAAAGGGTTGCTTTACAAAGGTTACACAATACAACCCTATTCACCTGCAGCCGGAACAGGACTCAGTTCGCATGAACTTAACCAGCCCGGTTGCTACAGAGACGTTAAAGATACAACAGCAACAGTGCAGTTTGAGATAGTAAGAGAGCAGACAAGTGAGTTTCTCTATCATCTTCCCGATAACACAGAATTAGATGCACCGCTCTATTTTCTTGCATGGACAACAACCCCATGGACACTCCCATCAAACACAGCATTGTGTGTTGGCCCAAACATAGAGTATGTCAGAGTAAGGTCTTTTAACCCATATACAGGGACCCCGGCAGTTTATATGTTGGCCAAAGAGCTTGTAGGAGCGCATTTCAGCGCAAAGGCAGCCGATATGAGATTGGAGGATTATAAAGTTGGAGACAAACTTGTTCCGTTTAAGGTTCTCGATGAGGTACCGTTTAAAGGCAGAGAATTAAATACCGGAATATCATACAAACAGCTTATTCCATGGATAAAGCCGGAGCAGAATACTCTAAAGGTCATACTTGGCGATTATGTAACAACATCAGACGGTACAGGTATTGTGCATATAGCACCAACAT
The DNA here is from genome assembly GCA_963636615.1 of Acutalibacteraceae bacterium. GTDB lineage: Bacteria > Bacteroidota > Bacteroidia > Bacteroidales > UBA932 > Egerieousia. The sequence goes on from CAVHKR010000055.1 coordinate 7,188, forward strand.
TTGGTGCAGATGACGCCAAGGTTGCCAAGATAGCCGGTATTGCACCGTTGTATGTTACAGACAAAGATGGCAATGCCGAGCAGCCTATGGTAGACAGAACAGGCAAACTGTTCAAGATAGAGGATCTTAACGAAGAGTTTGTTAAGGAGAGGGTAAACAAAGAGGCTTACGCTCCATACGCAGGCAGATTTGTGAAGAATGCATACGATTCTACACTTGCACCCGATGCACCAACATTGGACATAGATATATGTGTTGAACTAAAGCAGCAGAACAAAGCATTCAGGATAGAGAAACATGTACACAACTATCCTCACTGCTGGAGGACGGACAAGCCTGTACTGTATTATCCCTTGGACTCATGGTTCATTAGAACAACAGCAGTACAGGAGAAGCTCATTGAGCTTAACAAGACAATCAATTGGAAGCCTGAGAGCACAGGAACAGGCAGATTTGGCAAATGGTTAGAGAACCTTCAGGACTGGAACCTTTCGAGAAGCCGTTACTGGGGAACACCACTTCCCATATGGAGAACGGAGGATGGAAAAGAGGAGAGATGTATAGGGTCAGTAAAGGAGCTTTATGACGAGTTGGAAAAATCTGTAGCGGTCGGATTTATGAAATCCAACCCTTTAAAAGAGAAAGGATTTGTTCCGGGTGAGTTTACAAGGGAGAATTACAATAGGATAGATCTTCACAGGCCGTATGTAGATGCCTACATATTGGTGTCAGATAGCGGCAAACCGATGAAGAGGGAGTTAGACCTCATAGATGTATGGTTTGATTCGGGAGCAATGCCGTTTGCACAGGAGGGGCTCAAAAAGCTTGGCCGGCCTGAGTTTGGGCAGACTGCAGATTTCATAGCCGAGGGGGTTGACCAGACAAGAGGCTGGTTCTTTACCCTTCATGCAATCTCTGCAATGATAAACAGCAAGGTTGCATTTAAGAATGTGCTCTCTAACGGATTGGTGTTGGATAAGAACGGCAATAAGATGAGTAAGAGATTGGGAAATGCCGTTGATCCTTTTGCCGCGCTTAACGATTATGGGGCAGACTCATTAAGGTGGTATATGATGACGAATGCACAGCCATGGGACAATCTTAAATTTGACTTTAACGGAGTTGATGAGATAAAGAGAAAGTTCTTTGGCACATTGTACAATACATATTCATTCTTTGCCCTCTACGCAAATGTAGACGGCTTTACCGGAAAAGAGTCAGAGGTACCTGTTGAAGAGCGTCCCGAAATAGACAGATGGATAATGTCATATCTCAACAGTCTTATAAAAGATGTAAAGATGGCATACGAAGACTATGATGTTACAACAGCAGGGCGTCTTATACAGGATTTTGTGTGCGACCATTTGAGCAACTGGTATGTACGCCTTAATAGAAAACGTTTTTGGGGTGGCAAGATGGATAACGATAAATTAGCAGCCTATCAGACGTTGTACAGTTGTCTTGAGAGCGTAGCCCTACTTGGAGCACCTATAGCTCCGTTCTTTATGGAGAGGCTATTCTTGGATCTTAATGCTGTATCGGGAAGAAATAAAGAGAACAGTGTACATCAGACGCTTATGCCTGCCGAAAATGTTAAATACATAGACAAGAGCCTTGAGGAGAGGATGGCATTGGCACAACTCAGCTCATCCATGATACTCGCTCTTAGAAGAAAGGTTAACATAAAAGTAAGGCAGCCTCTTGCCAAAATCATTATTCCGGTACTTGACAACGGAATAAAGGAGCAGTTGGAGAAAGTCGAGAAGCTTATCCTTAACGAGGTGAATGTTAAGGAGATGGAATATATTACAGATACAACAGGCCTTATTACAAAGAGGATAAAGCCAAACTTTAAGACTTTGGGAAAGAAATATGGCAAACAGATGAAAGAGATTTCTGCTGCATTTACGGCTTTAAGTCAGGAGGAGATTAATGATATAGAACGTACAGGAACTTATATAT
>CAVHKR010000056.1:0-9127 GCA_963636615.1 Acutalibacteraceae bacterium
TAAAGAAGATCAGTTAAACAACCTCTAAAGTGTCAACCTTTTTCAGGGAAGGTCATGTTCGGTTTCATCCGCCACAATTATTCACATTCTTTAATGGCACAAAACTACAAAAACTTTACATAAATGTAAAGTTTTTGTATACATATTTTGACTATCCGTTATGGCATCATAATAAGCCGTAGGCGCGAACGTAGTGAGCTCATGCGTTGCGTTAGCAACTGCACTGAGCGCCAGTCCTCTGGCGCTCCTCCGTTCGAGTCGGAGTACCCCGACTAAAAGAGAAGGGAATTGATGCAAGTCAGTTCCCTTTTTTATTTACATATTACGAGAACGGAGGGCTCATTGTTATTTATTCCTAATTATATTTATATCTGCAAAAACAGATAATATAAAACATTGGATGTTGCCATTCTAAAAGAGTACAACAAGGAGGAGATTAAGCATTTTAGCTTTAATTAACCCTCTTTATACAGCCGGCAGTTGAACCCTAAAGCAGACGTTCCCGTCTCTGTTAGATATTAGGTTAAGGCTTCCTCCGTGGCGGAACATAATCTGCCGGGAGACACTTAATCCTATTCCGGAGCCGGTCTCTTTTGTTGTAAAGAAAGGGACAAAGATGTTGTCTGCCAACTCTTTAGGGATTGCATTGCCGGTATTTGCTATATCTATGCAAACAGCGTTGCCGGTTTTGGTACACAATACCGTTATCTTCTCCCCTGCTCTGTTTTCTGTGCCAACAGCATTATCCCCTACCTCTGGGTGCATTACAGCATAGAGGGCATTCTTTAGGATATTGGTAACAACCTGAGTAAGCAACCCATCATCTGCAAATACTGATATATCGGGAGGAACAACCTGCAAACCGTACCGTAACCCTATAGGGATAATAAGATCGCATATTCTCTGCATGAAAGGTCTAAGTTCAAAAAAGGTCTTTGAAGGTTCAGGGATATGCGTAAACCGCCTGTAAGCCTTTACAAACTCCTCCAAGCTCATACTGGTCTGCTTAATGGTCTGTAACCCTTTGGATATATTTGCATTACCAGTAATTATATCCTCTGTGATCTCCTCCCTCTCCAATACAGACCCTGTCCTATTTTCTATTGTTGCAGAACTGCTGCACAGCTTTTTGAGATCTGCCTCAACACCCCTGCTTATATCTAAAAGCGTTTCTGTCAGCGATGAGATAGGAGCCAATGAGTTCATTATTTCATGAGAGAGGATACGTGCAAGTTTTATCCAAGACTCCACCTCCCTGTCGTCCAATTCGTTGTTAATATCATTGAATGTAATAATCTTAAGCAGCCTCCCGTCATAATTCATCTGTGAAGCCATAATGGAGAGCTGCATCCTCCCTTTCTCCGTAACTAACTCAAACTTGCCCCTTTCTCCGACCTCAAGAGAGAGAATCATAGCCTTAAGCCCCCGGGCTACAGTATCTAACTGGTTAACATGAGTGAGCACACCCCTTTCAAAAACAGTTAGCGCATATCTGTTAACATGAACTATGTTACCGTTATCATCGAGTGTAATTACCCCTGTCCTTACACTATTCATTATAAGTTCAAAATAGGCATTCCTCTCCTCAATCCTCCTCTTTGACTGCTGAACAATGCTCTTTATTCTGTTAAGGGAGGCATTAAACTCCTTACTGTATTTATCGCCCCTGCTCTCGGAAAACTTAAATGTAAAATCATCACTCTCCATACAGTTGAACATATAGGCCACCTTCTTTAGCACACTCTGTAGATGTTTTATTATCCCTATGACCCCAAATACCACAAGCACAACCCCCACAACCACAAGGTATTGTGTATGGCCCAAATACCAATAGACAGAGAGCAGCGTTCCCCCTATTATGCAGAGAACGTAGAGAACAATTGCCATGTATTTCCGAAAAGCAGACATAAAGCCAATTATCTACAGATTACCCAAAACAGATTTACTACAGTCCGTATTTCTTCATCTTGTTATATAGCGTCTGCCGTGTAACCCCAAGTTGTGCGGCCACCGCAGAGAGATTACCGCAATGCTTGTCTAAAGCAGCAGAGATCATGGTCTTCTCCATCTCCTCAAAGGTCTCAAAAGCAGGCATGTTGTTCTCCTTTTCGCTTCCCGATAAAGCTGTCACATCTCCTGTAGAGGATCTTAACATAAGGTCAGCTGGAAGAATCTTTGCCCCGTCGCACATAATCACAGCCTTCTCAATGGTATGCTCCAACTCCCTTATATTGCCCGGCCAACGATAGACTGCCATATTGGCAATAGCCTCATCTGTAAACGAAAGCCCTTTTTTACCGTACTTCACAGCGTACCTCTCCAAGAAACTGTTTGCAAAAGAGGGGATATCCTCCTTCCGCTCACGCAAAGGGGGCAGATGCAGGTGAATGGTATTTATTCTGTAAAGCAGATCCTCCCTGAACTCACCATCTGCAACCATCTTGTTAAGATCTCTGTTTGTTGCAGATATAAGCCTTATATCCACAGGAATAGGATTATTGCTTCCAACCTTTACAATTGTCCCACTCTGAATGGCGGTAAGCAGTTTTGCCTGCAGGTGAAGCGGAATATTCCCTATTTCGTCCAAAAACAGCGTGCCATGGTTTGCCACCTCAAACTTACCGGCCCTGTCTGTCTTTGCATCTGTAAACGCCCCTTTTACATGCCCGAACAGCTCGCTCTCAAAAAGAGACTCCACAACCGCACCCATATCAACCGTTACCATAAGCTCGTTGTGCCTTAATGACCTGTTATGTATCTCTCGGCTCAACATCTCCTTACCTGTACCATTCTCCCCTGTGATGAGGATATTGGCATCTGTTTTTGCCACCTTCTCTATGGTTTTCCTTAATTCAAGCATTTGGGGACTGTTGCCCCACCACATCACCGAGTTGCCAACCAACTCTCTCTTGATCTCCTTCAGCTGTTTTACCTCTGCCGACGATTTCTTAAGATTATAGGCATTTGTTAGAATAGCTATAAGTTTCTCGTTCTCCCACGGTTTGACCACAAAATCACATGCTCCTCGCTTTACCGCCTCAACTGCCAACTCTATCTCTGCGTATGCCGTAAACATAACCACCATAACGGCAGGAAACCGCTCCTTAACATAGCTCAGCCAGTATAACCCCTCGTTCCCGTTATTTATCTTTGACGAATAGTTCATATCTAACAGAGCAACATCCACGCTGTTTTCGCGCAATGCGCTGTCTATCTGATTTGGGTTTGAAAGGGTAATGACCTTTGTAAAATATCTTGGCAACAACAGCTCCAAAGCCTGAAGAATGCTCCTGTTGTCATCTACCACCATTATAGTTCCCTGTTTAGCCATAAGTCTGTCTGTTGATAAATGTCTGGGAATCCGTTTTTCCCGCTTCCCGACAAAGTTAGGATATTAACCTTAAAATGTCTAAAATCCATACATAAAATTAACAAGGTTGTATAATAATTAGACAACCTATAATTCACAAAAATATATAATCGTTTAATTTTTAACATATTAAATCCAAAGGCATTATTTTGGCACAGCCTCAGGTGTTGGCTTGATTGAGTTGAATGTGTATAGTTTATAGACAGTTTTAAAGCCAATAGCAGGAAAGCTTAAAGTAAAAACTAATATCTTTAAACTATAAACAATAAACTAATTACGGCACGGAGAGAGAAACTGTTTCTAATTATGACCAAAGAAAGCGTTGGCGTTGGCTGTTTTAAGAGTAGAGAGAGTAGAGAAAGTAAAGAGAGGCTAAAGCTAAAGCTAAAGCCAAAGCTAACAAAAGGTAGAATAGCTTTTGAATAGATAAAAATATAAGCAATGAATATGAGAATAATAAAAGTCGCATTAATAACAGTTATTTTGAGTGGAACGGCAGTATCCGCACACTGCGCATGTTGTGCAGATGCTGCCTCCATAATGAGCGATACGGTTGCAACAACGGTAACAGCCGGCTCAAAGATGACCTTAAACGACTGCATCCTGTACGGATTGGAGAACAGCCAGAGGGTTAATAAAAGCAGATATGCGGCAGACAATTATAAACAGGACAAGACAGCCGCAATAAGCGACCTCTTTCCATCTGTATCCGCAAGTTCATCCATAACAGCCAGCTACGGCCGTTCCGTTGACCCGGGTACAAATACATATACAACAATGGGAAACTTGGGGAACTCATACGGAGCATACGCAAGCATGACATTGTTCTCCGGATTGCAGCTCATTAACAATGTAAGGTTGACAAGCGTAATGAAACTTATGGGGTTAGACCAATTGCAGCAGACAAAAGATGAGTTGGCCATATCCATTATACAAGCATATTTCGATGTAATATATTACAACTCCACAATAAAGATAGGTAAAGAGCAGTTGGAGGCCTCCTTAAAGACGTTGGAGCAGGCAAAGGTTATGGAGGAGATGGGAAGCAAGAGCCCTGCAGATGTTGCGCAGATAGAGACTCAGGTTGCAACAGAAAGACTCTTCTTAGTTCAGCAGGAGAATAAATACAAAACCTCTCTGCTGGCCCTTAAACAGAGCATCAACTGGCCTATAGAGGAGGAACTCAACTTGGATTTGGATGATACAAAATATGTTGAATCGAGCTATGTTGATGAAAACGGCAACTCTTTGCTCTCGCCTGCAATAATATCATCTATTGTTGAGTATGCTATTGATAACAACCCAAAGATTGAGGCAAGTGATAAGAATCTAAAGGCAAGCAAACTCTCGTTGCAGATAGCACGTGGTAAATATCTCCCAACAATAAGCGGACAGGGGGGTTATAATTCAAGTTACTACAAGACTATATCGGGAGGAACAGATTCCAAGGCAGACCCGTTCTGGACACAGTTAGATCACAACAAAGGTCACTATTTTGGAGCTTCTATAAGTATACCTATCTTTAGCGGACTTGCAAGAAGAACCAATGTACTCAAAGCAAAAAACAGCTATAAGACAGCAATGGAGGATCTCTCCATTGCCACACAGGAGCTTAAGACAGAGATTACAAGAACCGCCTTTGAGGTAGACGGATATATTCAGGAATACAACCTTGCAAAGGCAAAGGCAGATGCGGCACAGCTTGCATACGATGCAACAGCACAGAAGTTTGCAATGGGGAGCATAAACCCTATAGATCTGCAGACATCTGCAAACCAGCTGCTGTCTGCCAAGGCGGAGGAGCTTAATGCCAAACTGCAGCTCACGGTAAAAAGCAAGTTATTGGATTATTATTCCGGCGAATCTTTAGTAAAATAGGATTTACGCCAAAAATATTTGTCGGGAAGCAGAATAAAGTTGAAAAAATAAAAAATATATAACCATGGATATTCAGATAGAAAAGAAAAAAGGTTGGAGGAGGCTGACTACTAAAAAAGCCGTTCCTTATTATGCAGTTGCAATACTCCTTGTTTTTGTTGTATGGCTTGCATTCAGAGATTACAGTTCTACGTTAAAGGTTGATGTTACGGGCCTTAACATTACAACTGTAAAAAGTGGAGAATTTAATGATTATGTTAGGGTTACGGGACAGGTTCAGCCTATTAAGACTGTCCAGCTGAGCCCGCTTGAGGCCGGTATTGTTGAGCGAATTGTAACTGAGGAGGGCTCTTCTGTAAAGCAGGGGGATGTAATTGTTGAGCTGAGCAACCACAACCTCAGCCTGCAGATCCTTGATGCAGAGGCGCAATTGGCCGAGAAACAGAACTTTCTTAGAAACACTGTCATAACCATGGAGCAGGAGAAGTTGAGCCTCAAGCAGGAGAGGCTTCAGCTGAATATAGATGTTGCAAGAAAGGAGCGCCTGTACAGACAGAATGAGGCTTTATTCAACAAAAAGCTGCTCTCTAAGGAGGAGTGGCTACAGGCAAAAGAGGATTTTGAATTGGCAAAGGATAAAAGAGATCTTATTATTGAGAGACAGAAACAGGATTCTATATACAGGGCTGTGCAGATTGAGCAGTTAGACAACGATTTGGCTAATATGAGAAGAAACATGAGCCTTATTAGGGAGCGTGTAGCCAATCTGAAAATAAAATCTCCTATAGCAGGTGAGCTTGGGCAATTGGATATTGTTTTGGGGCAGTCTCTCTCTATGGGCGAGAAGATTGGGCAGATAAATGACCTACAGGATTATAAGATTGAAGCCCAGATAGATGAACACTATATAGACAGGGTTAAGAGTGGCCTTGATGCTACTTTTGAAAGGCAGGGTATTAGTTATAACACAACTGTGAGAAAGGTGTATCCCGAGGTTAGGAACGGGCAGTTCAAGGCAGATTTTGTATTTAGCGGCAACAGACCCGATAACATAAGGACAGGCCAGACATATTATCTTAACCTGCAGTTAGGGCAGCCTGTTCTGGCAATAATCATTCCGCGCGGAGCGTTCTACCAAAGCACAGGAGGGAATTGGATATACGTAGTAAAAGAGGGTGAGAACAAAGCTGTTAAGAGAAAAGTACGCATTGGCAGACAAAACCCTCAGTACTATGAGGTGTTAGAGGGACTTGAGCCGGGAGAAAAGGTGATTGTGTCATCTTACGATACATTTGGAGACAACGAAGTGCTAATCTGGTAACATCTGTTTATATAACAATTTTTTAAATATGAAGTTGAGAATCACAAAAATTTTGCTATTGGCAGCAGGTCTTGCTTTTGGGCTTGTATTAGTTGCCAAAGTCTGGTTTGAAAGAAGTTATAACTGTTTTCTTCCCGATAAAGAACGAATATACCAGATTATACTAAATAAGTCTGCCGCCGGAGAAGAGAAGGAAACGGGTGCAGAGGTAGGATACGATGTAGCGCCGGGGCTAAAATATTACTCTCCGTTAGTTGAGGATGCCGCAAGAGTGTACTATTTTGACAGCTACTTTGATGTTGAAGGGGAGGATGGTAAAACGTACGCATTTGCCGATATGTACTTTGCAGACTCTACTCTCTTTAACATTATGCCAAGGCCCGTATTGGCCGGCAACATAAAGGAGGCGCTTTCTATAAAGAGCAAAATTGCCGTGCCAAAATCCATTGCAGTAAAATTTGCAGGAAGTGCGCAAGATGCAGTAGGCAGACACTATATAGTAGATGACGAGAAATACTTTGAGATTGCAGCAGTCTATGAGGATTATCCCCTCAACAGCGAATTTGCAAGCAGCCCTACATTCATCTCCATGCAAACCATAGATGAATACCTTTTTGGAAACTGGAAAGGGTGGAGAGGCAACGAATCCTTCAAAAGCTATATCAAAGTGGTAAAAGGCAATGACATAGCAGAGGTAAACAGAGCCTTGGACAAAGCCTGTAAAGAGAATATCCCGGTAAAGGAGTTGGAAGAGAAGGGGATGAGCTACAGTTTCTCTCTACTCCCAATAACCAAAGTACACGCAACATTTACAAATGCCGGTGAGGTCTCTGCAATAATGCTCATTTTATCAATTATCCTGTTAGCATCTGCAATACTCAACTATGTTCTCTTTTCGCTTGCGTCAATGGCAAAACGTTCAAAGACAGTTGCCGTCTTAAAATGCTACGGAGCAGATAAAGGAGACATTAGAAAACTCTTCCTAAAAGAGACCTTTACAGATATTGTCATAGCACTTGCCGCAGCCATAATTATTGTACTCACAGGGGCGAAGACAGTACAATATCTGCTTGGGACATCGCTGTTTGCAATGTTGCAAAACAACATACTCATTCTTCTTGGAGGAATACTCGTAGCCCTGTTCCTTATTGGAGGATACATACCGGCCACAATCTACGGCAACATACCGGTTACAGCTGCATTCAAGAACCTTAAAGAGGGGGCAAGAGGGTGGAAATATGCCCTCCTGTTCATACAGTTTACATTGGCAATGCTCTTTATCTCGCTGTTTGCCGTTGTACTGCTTCAGTATAAAAAGGTAACAGACTATAACGTTGGCTACGATTACACCAACCTTGCATACGCCTCTTTGCTGAACACATCTTTAGACAACAGAATCGCTACGGTTAAGGAGGTTGAACGGTTGCCAGAGGTAGAAAGTGCTGTACTTGCAACCTATCTGCCATTCGACAGGCCAAGCAATCTTAATGTTATGCTTCCCGACGATTCTACCAAGAGGGTTATCTTTTCCGCCGGTTCACTATCCGGAACAGGTAAAGGATATTTGAATTTATTAGGCGTTAAAAAGATAGACGGTGAAGGGTTTGTTGACGGGTTGAACACAGGTAATATTATGGTTAGCAAGAGCTTTGCAGATAGATTGGCAGAGGCTGCAGGATGGAGAGATGGAGTTGTAGGAAGGAGTGTAGAGCTAAGTCGCTATGGAAAGAATTACAGTTCAATGAAGATTTGCGGAGTCTATGAAGACTACCTTGTAGGAGACCTCAACGAACTTACCCCAATACCAACATTCATATCTTATTACGACTACGACAACTATATGTATATGAGAAGCTCTCCTTATATGCTTTTAGTGAAGTTGAAAGGGGACTATATGGACTCATTCAAAAAGGTTGACAATTATCTGTTTGAAAAGCTTAATGACGAATCCATTAGATTAAAGGACTACAATGCAGAGTACAAATCCCTTTACAGGGAGGGCAAGAGGATAAGAGATGCTATAATAATCTCAACCATAGCAATTCTTGTAATTACCCTTATTGGTGTTGCGGCATTCTCCATGGAGGAGGTTAACAGAAGACGTAAAGAGCTTTCAATAAGAAAGATAAACGGAGCTACGGTTAACGAGCTTATATTCATAACGCTAAAGAGACTGCTCTCATTGGCATTGGTTGCCGTTGTATGCGGAGGTGCTGCTGCAGTCTATTTTGGAGGAATGTTTGTAAACCTCTTTGGCGTTAAGATTTCCCTTGGTTGGTATCTGTTTGCAGGTTGCGGCATATTCACCCTGCTTATAATAACAGCCATCAGCGTTGTTACGGTATGGAGAAGAGCCAATACCAACCCTGTAGAAAATATCAAAGCAGAGTAAATACTAAAAAGATTCTGCCAACCATAACGACATAAACCTGTCATAGATAATATAACCCTCTGCAGATCTATAGACAAGCTCATTGTCAAGCAATTTTTTAGCGGCAGAGTTAACGCTGCTTGCCGCTTTAAGTTTGTATTTGGAGATAAACTCTCCTGAGTTTATC
>CAVHKR010000057.1:0-8691 GCA_963636615.1 Acutalibacteraceae bacterium
GAAAATCAGAGTGGCATCAGATGGTACATTCATTGTGTAGAATCCGTTGTCATCTGAATTTGTTCCATGTGTAGTGCCTTTTACCTGGATGGTGACATAAGGAAGCGGATCTTTGGTGCTTCCATCTGAAACTGTGCCTTTTACCTGTATATTCTGAGCCATCAGGCTACAGGTGAATAATACCGACAAAAGACTCGTTAAGATAAGTCTGATGTTTTTCATTTAGGTTGTAATTTGAAGTTAATAATTTAAGTTAATCATGTCACTTTTTTAGAGGAGGTGAAGTGAACACCCAACAAATTTATGCAATAAAATAGAGCTTCCAAAATGGCAAGATCCCTTTAAAAAGTATCGGGATGTAATAAATGATAACTTTTTTTGGGGGATTGTCTTTAATCGTACAGTATTTTGGTTATAAGCGGTTTTTATTTTTAAGAAAAATGATGTAATATCATTACTGAAAAAAATAATGTTTTTTGTAATCACTATGTAACAGATCGTATTAAGATTACATTTTGCTCGCCACCCTATTGTGGTCTGGGTTTTAACGTATCGTTCTGTGTGGTGTGTAATGACCAGGGTTTTTGTCGCAAATTCAGGATTTGATTTTCCTCAGTCTGATCCACACGCAGCGAGGTATCAGCTTCCAAATGAATACCAGAACGTGGTAGCGCCAGTCTATGGTTGCTATCTCTTTTCTCTTTAGAATGGCATTGACAATGCTTTTGGCAACACAGTCTGCTTTTAATAGTAATGGGTATCTGCTTCCCGACAATAAATCTGTAGCCACAAATCCGGGGCGAATATCTGTTATGCGAATATTAAGTTTACGCATCCTTGAGAGCTGTGAAAGGCATTCAAGATAGTGGCTTTGAAATCGTTTTGTTGCAGAGTAGGAGGGGGCGGCTCCAAGGCCTGCGGTGCGGGCTATGGAGGTGATGCATGCAAGTTGTCCGCCATCGTTTGCGGCAAAATAGCTGAATGCAGCTGTTACCATTCTTGTAAATCCAACTCCGTTTGTTTCAACGGTTTCCATCTCTTTCTCAATATCCAATGCTACATTTTGCCAACCGATACCGGAGCTGTGAAAATAGAGATTCATACCGCCAAGCTCATCAATCAGATCATTAAGCAGTTGAGGTGCATTCTCTTTGGTAATGTCTATCTGCTTTTTGCAGACAATACCAGCCGTAGAGTCCATAATGTGGTTCAGGAGTTCCTCGCGTCTTCCTGCAATGCCAACTCTCCACCCCTTTTTTGCCAATAAAAGTGCAACCTCCATGCCTATTCCCGATGTTGCCCCCATTACAACTGCACGCGTAACCTCTTTTGCCGAATCTCTTTTCATAACCTCTTGTATTATCTATCCATTATCTATCGGGAACAAAAGTACATATTAATCTCTTTATAAAACAGACACAATACATCATTGTCGCTTCTACTACTGCAGACAGAATATACAGCCGAAAACTCTGATGCCAATACTAACCATACATTGTAAGCTCTATAAGCCGAACCTTGTAAGGAAGCGAAATGGAATAAAAGAGTTAAGAAACTATTATAATTACATCGTAAATAGGAGAGAAACATCTATTTTTTGTACCTTTGTCCGCTTGTATACTGTGTTGAGAGCAAAAGGTGGCCAAAGGGTATAATGGCCTGCATGAGAGAGGAGCAAGTGTGCGAAAAACGATTGTAAAATAGTAAAATAATATACAGTTATGGAGATTTCGGCAAAGTATAATCCTGCCACAACGGAGGATAAATGGTATTCTTATTGGTTGAAAAACAGATTCTTTCACTCGGAACCAGATGGTAGAGAGCCTTTTACCATTGTAATTCCGCCGCCAAATGTAACAGGAGTGCTCCACATGGGACACATGCTTAACAATACCATTCAGGATGTGCTTGTGAGAAGGGCGAGAATGAAGGGCAAGAATGCCTGCTGGGTTCCGGGAACAGACCACGCTTCTATTGCAACAGAGGCCAAGGTTGTTGCAAAATTAAAGGAGCAGGGTATTGAGAAGAGTTCACTGACAAGGGACGAATTTATGAAACATGCCTGGGAATGGAAAGAGAAGCATGGAGGTATTATACTTGAGCAGCTTAAGAAGCTTGGAGCCTCTTGTGATTGGGAGAGAACCAAATTTACTATGGACGAACCTCTTAGCAAGGCAGTTATAAATACATTTGTATATTTTTACAAGAAAGGACTTATATACAGAGGGGTAAGAATGGTTAACTGGGATCCTGAGGGGCTTACGGCAGTCAGTGATGAGGAGGTTATTCATAAAGAGACAAAATCGCACCTTTATTATCTCAGATATTTCATAGAGGAGAACGGACAACCTTCTGAAAAGTTCCTTACTATTGCAACTACCCGTCCGGAAACCATTATGGCCGATGCTGCAATCTGTATTAATCCGGCAGATGAACGTTACCATTGGCTAAAGGGAAAAAAGGTTTATATTCCGTTGTTGAATAAGGCAATACCTGTAATAGAGGACAGTTATGTGACCATGGATTTTGGTACAGGTTGTCTAAAGGTTACTCCGGCTCACGACATAAACGACTATGAGATTGGGATAAGGCATAATCTTCCTGTATTGGATATTATAGATGAGCACGGCCGTCTTAACGAGAAAGCGGTGATTTTAGTTGGAGAGGATAGGTTTGTAGCCCGCAAGAAGATTGTAAAGATGTTAGAGGAGGCAGGCAATTTGGAGAAGACAGAGGATTATACATCGCCTGTGGGCCATTCGGAGCGGACAAATGCTGTAATAGAGCCAAAGCTCTCAATGCAGTGGTTCCTAAAGATGGACAGTTTGGCAGAGAAAGCACTTAAAGATGTAATGGATGACAATATCAAGCTTATCCCCGATAAATTCAAGAATACCTACCGTCATTGGATGGAGAATGTTAGGGACTGGTGCATTTCACGTCAGTTGTGGTGGGGGCAGAGAATTCCTGCATACTATCTTCCTGACGGGAGATTTGTTGTAGAGGCAACTTTGGAGGAGGCTTTGGAGGCTGCCCGTAAATTAGATGCAAATATCAAGGCAGAAGATTTAAGGCAGGATGACGATGTGTTGGATACATGGTTCTCCTCTTGGCTGTGGCCTATCTCTGTGTTTGATGCATCTAAACCCGGTTTTCCGGATAAAGAACCTAACAATGATTTGGCATATTATTATCCTACGAATGACCTTATTACAGCTCCGGAGATTCTGTTTTTCTGGGTTGCGAGGATGATAATGGCCGGCAACGAGTTTATGGGGGATGTCCCCTTTAAGAATGTATATCTGACCGGTATTGTAAGAGACAAGTTAGGCAGGAAGATGTCAAAGTCTCTTGGTAACTCTCCAGATCCTATAAAACTTATGGAGGAGTATGGAGCTGATGGTGTTAGAGTTGGGATGTTGCTTTGCAGTTCTGCCGGCAACGATATCCTGTTCGATGAGAGTCAGGTTGAGCAGGGAAGGAACTTTGCCAACAAGATCTGGAACGCGTACAGGCTTGTAATGGGATGGGAGGTTGATGAAAATGCCAAACCGTCTGCTGCGGCTGAGGTTGCGGTAAAATGGTTTGAGAGCAAGTTGAACTATACCCTTTCTGTTATGGATGAGCAGTTTGACAAGTTCAGACTATCAGATTCTCTAATGACAGTCTACAAATTCTTCTGGGATGATTTCTGCGCTTGGTACCTGGAGGCTGTGAAACCTGCATATCAGACAAAGATAGACAGAATTACATATGATGCTACGGTTAAGTTCTTTGATGCACTGCTCAAGATGCTGCACCCATATATGCCGTTTATCACAGAGGAGTTATGGCAGAATCTTGCACCAAGAAAAAAGGGTGAGACAATTATGCTTGCCATGATGCCCTCCGCCGGAGAGTTCTCTGCAGAGATTATGGCGGAGTTTGACATTGCATCAAATGCAGTAATGAATGTAAGGAACATACGCCAAAGCAAGAATATATCTCCAAAAGAGGCTTTGGAGCTCTGTGTAAAGCAGCCTTACTGCGGATTAATGAACCCTATTGTGGAAAAATTAGGTAACATATCTGTCATTAGGGTTGTTAATACATTTGACATTCAGGCTCAGGGGGTTAATTTTATGGTTGGTACAACAGAGTTCTTTGTTCCTCTTGTAGATCATATAAATGTAGAGGAAGAGCTGGCAAAGATGCAGAAAGAGCTTGAATATCAGGAAAAATTCCTTGCAGCTGTGATGGCAAAACTGTCTAACGAGAAGTTTGCAAGCAAGGCTCCTGCAAAGGTTATTGAACTTGAAAACAAGAAGAAGGCAGATGCGGAGAGCAAGATTGAGAGCCTGAAAGGGCGTATTGCACAATTGAAGTAAATTGGGATGGAATACAAAGGATTAAATAATGCTCAGGTAGAGGAGAGCAGACAGAAACATGGTAGCAATATCCTTACTCCTCCAAAGAGGGAGAGCTGGATAAAGATGTTGCTGGACAAATTTAAAGACCCTATAATAAAACTGCTCCTTTTTGCAACCCTCCTGTCGCTTGTTACAGGTTATTTTAACGGTTCAATGATAGAGAGCTTTGGAATCATTATAGCTGTATTCCTTGCAACATTCTTGTCATTTATAAATGAGTATAAGGCAGGTAAAGAGTTTGACATACTTAACAAGATGAATGACAAGGAGCTTGTTAAGGCATATAGAGAGGGGGGAATAAAACAGATACCAAAAGATGAACTTGTTGTTGGAGATATTGTTGTGGTTGAAAGAGGTGATGAGATTCCTGCAGATGGCACACTGCTCCACTCAATGGATCTTAGCGTTAATGAAAGTTCTCTTAACGGAGAATCAAAACCTTCGACAAAGATCCATTCTAAAGTTATGGATTTCAAGGGGGCGTACTCCCCAAATAATCTTTACAGAGGTACAACGGTTTCTGAGGGAGACGGTGTTATGGAGGTAACTGCAGTTGGAGACAACACGGAGATTGGGAAGACCGCACGTCAGGCAAGCGAGCTTACCGGTGCTGAAACACCTCTCAATAAACAGCTGAACAAGTTGGGAAAGGTTATCTCTATTGTTGGTCTCAGTATAGCGGTGATTACATTTGCGGCTCTTGTGGTTAGAGATATTATTTTGGGCATTCTTACATTGGAGCTTACCCTGAATAATCTTACAGTTCTGCTCAACTTCTTTATGATAGCGGTTACACTTATAGTTGTTGCCGTACCGGAGGGATTGGCAATGAGCGTTACGTTGAGCCTTGCATACAGTATGCGTAAGTTAACCGCTAACAATGCGTTAGTTAGAAAGATGCATGCTTGTGAAACTATGGGTGCTACAACGGTAATATGCACAGACAAGACAGGTACCCTTACACAGAATAGAATGACTGTGGATTATTCATCATTTCAGCAAGGAGATGATTTTTACAAACAGGTTGCATTAAATTCAACAGCCTTTTTAGAGAAGAGGGCAGATGGTGAGGTTGAGCCTGTTGGCAATCCTACAGAGGGTGCCCTATTATTGCATATTAAAGAACAAGGATTTGATTATGAGAAGATAAGAGCTTCTTTTAAGATAGTAAAGCGTATGCAGTTCTCAACGGAGCGCAAATATATGGCAACTGTGGTTGACCTTGACAATCCGTTGAATCTTACCTTATATGTAAAGGGGGCACCTGAGATTATCCTTGGAAAATGTGCTCTGTCTAAAGATGAAAGAGAGAGGATATTTGCAGAAATAAAAAAATATCAGTTTAAAGGGAACAGGTGTATAGCTTTTGGACTAAAGGAGATAGAACTTTTGGATGCATCTGGCGTTGATGTTGAGGAACTTTGTAATAAAAATGACCTTACTTACACGGGTTTTGTGGCCATTGCAGATCCAATAAGAGGTGATGTGCCGGATGCTATGCGCTGTTGCCTTAACGCCGGCATAAATGTAAAGATTGTCACCGGAGATACCTCACTTACTGCTATTGAGATTGCAAAACAGGCCGGTCTTTGGCAAGAGACAGACAATGATTGCAATTACATTACAGGGGCAGATTTTCAGCAGCTGCCAGACAAGGAGGCTTTGTCTGCCGCTCTTAGGATTAAGGTCATGTCTCGCGCAAGACCGGCAGACAAGATGCGTCTTGTAAGGCTGTTACAGCAGCATGGCGAGGTTGTAGCGGTTACAGGGGATGGTACCAACGATGCTCCTGCGCTAAACTATGCAGATGTTGGGTTAGCAATGGGTTCCGGCACAGCAGTAGCAAAGGAGGCGAGTGATATAATCTTGTTGGACGATTCTTTTGCAAGCGTTACGAAAGCGGTGCAGTGGGGACGGTCTATATATCTTAATATTCAGAAATTCATACAGTTTCAGCTTACTATAAACGTAGTGGCTTTATGTACTGCATTAATAGGTCCGTTTATTGGAATAGAGTTTCCTCTTACTGTAACTCAGATGTTGTGGGTAAACCTTATAATGGATACCTTTGCTGCATTGGCTCTTGCAACAGAACCCTCTTACAAGGATGTTATGGAGAAGCGACCAAGAAATATAAACGATTTTATCATTACAAAGGGGATGTGTAGAAGTATATTTGGATGGGGCATCTTCTTTCTTGTTGTATTGATAGGACTGCTTGTGTGGTTTAATAGAAATAATGACATGGGTGTTCATGAACTATCTATGTTTTTTTCTATATTTGTTATGCTGCAGTTTTGGAATATGTTAAATGCAAGGACATTAGGTTCAAGCCATTCGGCATTTTACGGACTTGCAAAAAACAGGTCGTTCCTGTTTATTGCATTAACGATTGTTGTTTTGCAGATTGTAATTGTTCAGTTTGGAGGAGGCTTCTTTAGGACATCTCCGCTTACCGTTACAGAGTGGGTCTACATTATAGTAGGAACATCTGCGGTGTTGTGGATAGGGGAGATTTACAGGGCTTTAATGAGATGTTTTAAAAGATAGAATCTACTTTTGGAGAAAGACATTATGATTGTATCTGAAACAGAGATAGAGGTTAGGTATTATGAGACAGATCTTATGGGAATCGTACACCACTCAAATTATATAAGGTATTTTGAGTGTGGAAGACACAGATTGCTTGTAGATTACGGATTACCTATTGAAAAGATTGAGGCAGCAGGAATAATGCTGCCTGTTGCCCATGTTGAATGTAATTATAAGATTCCTGCAAGGATGGGAGATATTCTCAGAGTTGTCTCTACAATCAAGACTAAGCCTTTGGCGAGGATTATAGTTGATTCACAGATATACAATCAGCACAATGAATTGGTCTGTACCGGTAAGGTAATGCTTGGGTTTATTCATTCCGATACAAGGAAACCTACAAGAGCGCCCAAAATTTTTACAGATGTTTTTGACAGATATTTTGATTAGATAATTAGGAACCATAATTTTTTGTATTATGCACAATATTCTTCTTTTTGGTAATCTTGGTGTTGGCGAGATTGTCATTATTGCACTTGTAGTTCTTCTTTTCTTTGGAGGTAAGAAGATCCCTGAGCTTATGAAGGGTTTGGGAAAGGGTGTGAAAAGTTTTAAGGAGGGGGTTAACGGCATTGAAAATGAGATAAATGCCGATACTGAAAAGACAGAGGAGAAGAAATAGATTTAAATCTGCCGGATGAGCAATTCAGAGATGACATTTTGGGATCATCTGGATGAACTGCGAAAGGTCTTGTACAGGTCTGCCATTTTTTTGGTGGTCTTTATGCTTGTCTTTTTCAGCCTGAAGGATTTACTGTTTGATTCTGTAATATTTGCCCCTGCAAGTTCTGATTTTATTCTTTACAGGGGGATGGACAGAGTCTTGCAGTGGCTGCACTTGTCTGCTTTGGAACCCTTTTCTCTCAAGCTCATAAATATAGAGTTGTCGGCTCAGTTCTTTATACACATAAGTACCTCTTTTTATTTTGGCTTGGTCTGCGCAACTCCAATAATATTGT
Source organism: Acutalibacteraceae bacterium (assembly GCA_963636615.1). GTDB lineage: Bacteria > Bacteroidota > Bacteroidia > Bacteroidales > UBA932 > Egerieousia. The sequence goes on from CAVHKR010000057.1 coordinate 7,961, forward strand.
ATTTTCTATGGGGGTTTGTTTCACCGGCACTATACCCTAAAGAGGTAAGGGCGGTAAAGCGAGCATTTGGATTGTCTGGGATACTCTTTTTTATAGGGGTAATGGTTGGGTATTTTCTGGTATTTCCTCTTACATTGCGTTTTTTGGGAACATATCAGGTTAGTGAGGATGTTGTTAATGTGATCTCTCTGCAATCATATATCTCTATGTTTGTGTGGCTTATACTTATTATGGGGGTTGTGTTCGAGCTCCCGTGTCTGGCTCTTTTGCTCTCCAAGTTTGGAATTATAAACAAGAGGTTGCTTAAAAAATACAGAAAGCATGCTTTTGTAATAATAATGGTATTGGCTGCATTTATAACTCCATCGGGAGATCCGTTCACTCTTTTTGCTGTTGCAACTCCAATCTATTTTCTATACGAGGTGAGTATTCTGCTCTGTTCAGAAGGGGAGAGGGATAACTCAGAAGAAGAGGATAAGGTGATGGAGAAGGAGATTGATTTGCAAAAGGGAGATGGGAGCAATGATAACGACAGCTATACAGAGACTGATAACGGTGTTGAGGGGATTAATGATATAAATGATGGGAATATCGGAGGAGAAAGATGATTTCAATAAATAATTTGACTCTATCTTTTGGCGGTTTTGATCTGCTTAAGGAGGTAAATTTTCATATAAGTGACAATGACAGGATTGGCCTTGTTGGCAAGAACGGTGCAGGTAAATCTACGT
>CAVHKR010000058.1:0-8683 GCA_963636615.1 Acutalibacteraceae bacterium
GGTGTGCTCCGTGCTGTGCCGAAATACCATACATGGAAAAATTGGCAGAGAGCTTTAAGGGGAATAAAAATATTGTTTTCATAAGTGTGTCTTTAGATAATAACAGAAAGAAATGGGAGGAAAAAGTTAAAGCTGATCATCCTTCTTGGCCGCAATATATTATCTCGCCTAAAGGAGAAAAAGAGTTTGATGCCATATACAATATTAATGGAATTCCTCGTTTTATGCTTATAGACAAAAACGGACGTTTTATTGATAATAATACGATAAGACCATCCTATGAGGGAAGCGAGGAATATTTGAAGAAATTTTTAAAATAATGTAAATTTTACAGCGCTCTGAGTTGAAGAGCTGTAACCAAAATCAGAAGAGTTACGATAATAGGTTATTTATAAAGTGGATTGTTTTGTGTATCGGGGTGGCATGGATTTCCAAGCCACCCCGATGCTTTATAAGCTTTTCCCAAATTCTCCTTGCACCTGTTTATTCTTAACATCAATGCCACTACAGGCTCGACATGATGTGAAAATTATATCAAACTATTAATTATTCTATTTGCATAATTTAGATCAAATAATTTTTTTGCATAGAATAATCCTTCTCATTCTACACCTTTTGGCAGCAACAGAGATTTTAAGTAAGTTTGCAATATGACAGATCTGTTGCAGACACCGGTAAAATTTCTGCCTGGAATTGGGCCAAAAAGAGCTGAGCTTTTAGAGAAAGAGCTTGGCATAGCTACATGTAGAGACCTGCTCTTCTTTGCTCCGTTCAGGTACATAGACAAGAGCAAGGTGTATACCGTGAGGGAGCTTGAATCAACACTTGCATACGTACAGCTTAGAGGCAAGCTCATAAGCAAGGCCGTTATAGGCGAAACCCCAAAGAACAAACGACTTACGGCAATTCTAAAAGACAGCACCGGCAGTATTGAATTAGTCTTCTTTAAGGGGATAAAGTGGATGGCAGAGAGGCTTAAGATAGGGGAGGAGTATGTTGTCTTTGGCAAGCCGTCTGAGTTTAACGGCACCTACAATATGGTTCATCCGGAGGTGACAAAAGCATCGGAAGAGACCATGTATGGTGGCAGCTCTATGATGGGGGTCTACTCAAGTACAGAGAAACTTAAAAATGCAGGAATAGGGAACAAGGTCTTCTCAAAATTTGTGGCGGCGGCACTTGAAAAATACGGCAACAGCATTAATGAGACCCTTCCCGATATAATACTCAAAGAGAGATTCCTGTCTCCTTTGAAAGAGGCAGTTAGGAATGTGCACTTTCCACAAAACCAACAACTACTGCAACGGGCGCAGTACAGGCTTAAATTTGAGGAGCTTTTCTTTTTGCAGCTTGGTCTGCTAAAGCAGAAGGTTGTAAGGATGAGGGCAGATAACGGTATAATGTTCAACAAGATAGGGGATGCCTTTAATGCCTGTTACAAATCACTCTCCTTTCCCCTTACGGGAGCTCAGAAAAAGGTTATAAAGGAGATTAGAAAGGATACCCGCAGCGGACGGCAGATGAACAGACTTCTGCAGGGGGATGTCGGGAGCGGAAAGACAATGGTTGCAATCTTCTCTATCCTTATGGCAGTAGACAATGGCTATCAGGCCTGCATAATGGCTCCAACCGAGGTGCTTGCACAGCAGCACTACAAAGGAATCTCCAAGACGCTTGCGGCAGCAGGGATAGAGTGTGCGTTATTATCGGGAAGTACAAAAATAAAAGAGAGAAAGGAGATACTGCCACGGATTGCAGAGGGCTTGTTAAAGGTAGTTATAGGAACGCACGCGCTGTTAGAGAATACGGTAGAATTTAAGAACCTCGGGCTTGCGGTAATTGATGAACAACACCGTTTTGGAGTTGCCCAGAGGTCTAAACTGTGGAGCAAGAACAGTACACCCCCCCATATCTTGGTAATGACAGCCACCCCTATCCCAAGAACATTGGCAATGACATTGTACGGAGATTTGGATGTCTCTGTGATTGATGAACTTCCACCGGGGAGAAAGCCTGTAAAGACAATTCATGTAATGGAGGGCGGACGTAAAAAGGTGTATGATTTTATGAAACAGGAAATAGCCAAGGGGAGGCAGATATTTGTTGTCTATCCGCTTATTCAGGAGAGCGAGAAGATGGATTATAAGAATCTCCAGGATGGTTATGAACGAATAATTGAGGAGTTTAAGGCGCCGGAGTATATTACGGCCGTGGTACACGGACAGCAGAAGAATGAGGACAAGCAGTATGATATGAATCTTTTTGCAAGCGGCAAAGCGCACATTTTGGTTGCCACATCTGTTATAGAGGTGGGGGTTGATGTGCCAAATGCGTCGGTTATGATAATTGAGAGTGCGGAGAGGTTTGGACTGAGCCAGCTGCACCAGCTCAGAGGACGGGTTGGAAGAGGATCGGACGAGGCATTCTGTATTCTTATGACGGGATACAAACTTAGCAAGGAGAGCAGGCAGAGGATAGAGCTTATGTGTCAGACAAGTGACGGCTTTGAGTTGGCAGAGGCAGATTTGAGGATGCGCGGCCCCGGAGATCTGGAGGGGACAGCGCAGAGCGGATTGGCGGTTGATCTGCGTATTGCAAATCTGTCAAAAGATTCGCAGATATTAGAGACGGCAAGGGCTGCTGCACAGGAGGTTTTAGATGCAGACCCTCAGCTGCAACTGCCTCAAAACAGAATACTCAGGCAGAGCTTGGAGATTATGAGACGTGATGGACGCGAGAGTGTAGATTTCTCCGTAATCAGTTAGAAGTAGTACGGGAATCTCTTGTAAAAGGTTATCTTTGAAATAAAAATTAATAGTATGACACAGCATAAAAAGTTTATTGGAGCACATGTAAGTGCATCGGGAGGAGTATACAAGGCAGTTGCCAATGCGGTAGCTATTGGGGCTAATGCTTTTGCCCTGTTTACAAAGAATCAGATGAGGTGGACTGATGCACCTCTCACAGAGAAGGAGATTGCAAAGTTTAAGGAGGAGTGCAACAAATATGGCTTCTCCCCATATCAGATTCTCCCTCACGACAGTTACCTCATTAATCTTGGCAGTCCAAAGGCAGATGCACTGCAGAGATCAAGAGAGGCTTTTTTAGATGAGATGCAAAGGTGTGAGCAGTTGGGTTTGGTATATCTTAATTTCCATCCGGGAAGCTCTTTAAAGGAGGTCTCTGTAGATGAGTGCCTTAAAACAATAGCACAGTCTATAAACATTGCATTGGAGAATACCAACGGTGTTACAGCGGTTATTGAGAACACGGCAGGGCAGGGGAGCAACTTAGGATTTGAGTTTGAACATCTTGCAACTATAATAGATATGGTTGAGGATAAGAGCCGAGTTGGGGTATGTATAGATACAGCACATTCATTTGCAGCCGGTTATGACCTCTCTACAGAGGATGGTTTTAATGATGTTTTTGAAAAGTTCAATGAGGTGGTAGGATTCAAATATCTTAAGGGCATGCACCTCAATGACTCAAAGAAAGAGTTGGGCAGTCATGTAGACCGTCATGAGAGCATTGGAAAAGGAGCCATTGGCATTACTCCATTTAAGATGATAATGCAGGATGAGCGTTTTAACGGTATCCCTTTGGTGCTTGAAACTCCCAATCCCGATATCTGGCCGGAGGAGATTGCCATGCTCCGCTCCTTTGCAGAGTAGTTGCACAGGGAGTAACTTATTTATATCTCTTAAGCGAAAAATTTGTACCTTGCAGGGTTATTGAAAAATTATATGGTAATATAAAAAACTTATATGGCACAGAAAGTAGTAATAGGCATAACCCAGGGAGATGCAAATGGTATTGGCTATGAGGTTATTATAAAGGCATTGTCAGATGCGAGAGTATTGGAGATGTGTACTCCTGTGGTTTACGGATCATCAAAGGCGTTTGGATTTTACAGAAAATATATTCCTGAAACAGACAATATCAATACCAATGTCATAACGGCAGCCAAGGATGCCCATCCCAAACGTGTTAACATTATAAATTGTGTTCCCGATACATTTAACGTAGAACCGGGAGAGTGCACACATGAGGGGGCACAGGGGGCTATTATTGCACTTGAAGCAGCTGTTGCAGATGCTAAAAAGGGGGATTTGGACATTATAATAACAGCTCCGTTCAACAAACGGGCCGTAACATTGGAGACATTCAAATATGCCGGTCATACGGAGTACCTTATTAAGGAGTTCAATGCAAAGGACGGCCTTATGTTTCTGTGTGCAGACAAGATGAGAGTAGGTGTTGCCACAGGACATATAGCCATTTCAAAGGTATCGGAAACAATAACAGAAGAGCTTATACTAAGCAAATTGCGCGTTATGAACAGTTCGCTGTTAAGAGATTTTGGCATTGAGAAGCCAAAAATAGCGGTCTTGGGACTTAATCCCCATTGCGGAGACAAGGGACTTATGGGAGATGAGGAGATAAAGGTGATAAAACCTGCTATAGAGAGGGCTATAGAGGAGGGAATCCTGGCATTCGGCCCTTTTCCTCCAGACGGTTTCTTTAGCATAAACGGCCAGTATAAGTATGATGCTGTATTGGCAATGTACCACGACCAGGGTCTTATCCCATTCAAAGCATTGGCGTTTGATGCCGGAGTAAACTTTACCGCAGGTCTGCCTATTGTAAGGACATCCCCTGACCATGGTACTGCATACGACATTGCCGGAAGAAACAAGGCCAATCCCCAGTCTATGCTCAGTGCAATATATATGGCCATTGATATATGCAAGAACAGGAAACTTTATGATGAGTTGCGCTCAAATGTACTTAAGGTGAAAGAGTTTGAAACCACGCAGAAAGATGCAACACTGCCTATGATAGATGCTGAGGTAGATAGATTATAGAGATTTTCGGGAAGAATATTATATGGCTGTCATTCAGATATATACAGACGGGTCTTCGAGGGGTAATCCCGGTCCGGGAGGGTATGGTGTAGTACTTAAATGCGGGCACCATTATAAGGAGTTGAGTGCCGGCTACAGATACACCACCAATAACAGGATGGAATTGTTGGCTGTGATAGTGGCGTTGGAGGCTCTCAAACAGGATGGAAACGAGGTACATATCTACTCCGATTCGTCTTATGTTGTAAAGGCTGTAGAGGAGGGGTGGCTTGAAAAGTGGTTGACAAAGGGTCTGCACAAACAGAAAAATCCCGATCTGTGGGAGAGATATTTGAAAGCGGCCGCAAGGCAGAATGTAAAGTTCCATTGGATAAAAGGGCATGCCGGACATCCGGAGAATGAACTTTGCGACCGCCTTGCTGTTGCGGCAGCGTTAGACAGTAACAATCTTATGGAGGATTGCACCGAGGGGAGTGAAAGTTAGGATACGTTTTAATTTGTAAGATTATATTTAAAGAGATAATGAAGACATTTTTTGAGGCAAGCGGGCTGAGGTACTGTATGATAGGAAGTGGAAGTTGGGCAACCGCGCTTGTAAAGTTATTGCTTAATAATCAGAGCAGTATAAATTGGTATTTAAGAAGTGATGATAACATAGAGAGGATAAAGGAGTGGCATCATAACCCCAATTATCTGCAATCTGTCTATTTAGATCCGCAACGCATAAACATGAGTGCAGACATAAATGAGGTCATCTCCAATTCAGATGTACTGCTTTTTTGTACCCCGTCTGCATATTTTATAGAGGTGGCGGAGAAGATAAAGGTCTCCATACATGGCAAATTCATCATATCAGCAATAAAAGGGTTTGTAGGGGATAAAAACCAGACTGTCGCAGAGTATTTTCACCATGTGCACAATATCCCTTTCGACCGGATTGGCATTGTGAGCGGACCGTGTCATGCAGAGGAGGTTGCAATGGAGAGATTGTCCTATCTTACATTGTCGAGCAAGCATATAGAGATAGCACGAGCACTTTGTAAAGTATTTGAATGCAAGTATATTAGAACCAATCCCGGAACAGATATATACGGGGTGGAGTACTCCGCAGCACTTAAGAACATATATGCAATTGCTGCCGGTATCTGCCACGGAATGGGGTATGGAGATAACTTTATGGCGGTACTTATGACCAACTCCTATCATGAATTAGTCTCCTTTATAAATGTTATGCATCCCGATAAATCGCGTGTAGTCTCCTCTTCTGCCTATCTTGGAGACCTGCTTGTAACGGGCTATTCGCAGTTCAGCAGAAACAGGACATTTGGCACAATGCTCGGTAAAGGGTATTCTGTTCAGAGTGCTATGATGGAGATGAATATGGTAGCCGAAGGATATTATGCATGCCGTTGTATAAATGAGATAAACAAAGAGTACAAACTTAATATGCCCATAGCGGATGCGGTGTATAAGATTCTGTATGAGAACAAATATCCGCCATTTGTAATAAAGCAGCTTGCAGATCTGCTCTTTTAAGCAATCTGCATTGTTTAATAAAGTCATTGTAAATGCTAATTGGAGGTTATAAAGATGTTAACGGTTAATATTGAACCTATTAAGGTTTTTGTTGAAGCAGATATTTTAGATGAATATCTTTTAAAAGCAAAAGAATCATTAAAGACTGTTATAGACGGAACAGGAGCCGGCAACGATTTCTTGGGGTGGGTGAACCTGCCCTATGATGAGGGTAATGCCTCTATTATAGATGGATGCAATGAGGTTGTAGAACAATGGCGCGGTACCGTAGATGTTGTGGCAGTGGTTGGAATAGGAGGTTCCTATTTGGGGGCCAAAGCCATAATAAGTGCGCTGCAAAACAGCTTTACACAGCATACACCGGGGTCATATCCGCAGATAGTATATGCAGGGCATACGATGTCTGAAGATTATACGGCAGAGCTTTTGGATTATCTTAAGGACAAGTCCTTTGCAATAGTTGTCATATCAAAATCGGGAACAACAACAGAACCGGCTATTGCATTCAGGCTTCTGAGAGAGCTGCTTGAAAGCAAGGTAGGGCGCAGGGTGGCAAGAGAGAGAATTGTTGCCGTTACAGATGCCTCAAAAGGGGTTTTAAAAGAGCTTGCAAACGGAGAGGGGTATAGAACATTTGTTATTCCTGATAACGTAGGTGGCAGGTACTCTGTACTTACCCCTGTAGGGCTCCTGCCTATAGCATTGGCTGGTTTTGATATCGAAGAACTGCTTAATGGAGCAAGGGAAATGGCAGAAAGATGCAGAATGGAGAGTAATGGCTATGACAATCCTGCTGTTGTATATGCAGCAGCAAGAAACGCGCTTTATTCATTAGGAAAAAAGATAGAGATGCTGGTCTCATATAACCCCAAACTTGTATATATGGCAGAGTGGTGGAAACAGCTTTATGGCGAAAGTGAGGGGAAGGATGGTAAAGGGATATTTCCGGCATCTGCAACATTCTCAACAGATCTCCACTCTTTGGGGCAATATATTCAGGATGGGGAGAGAACAATTTTCGAAACCAATCTGCTTGTAAAGAGTACAGAGCATAAGGTAGAGATTAAGACAGACAATGAGAATTTAGACGGGCTTAATTTTCTTGCAGGCAGAAGAATGGAGGAGGTAAACAGGAAGGCGCAGCAGGGTACCATGCTTGCCCATACAGATGGAGGGGTTCCAAATATTATTGTGGAGATAGATAGAATGGACGAAAGGGAACTGGGTGGCCTTATCTATCTCTTTGAGATGGCATGTGCAGTAAGCGGATATATACTTGGAGTAAATCCCTTTGATCAGCCCGGGGTTGAGATGTATAAAAGGAATATGTTTGCCCTTCTCAACAAGCCGGGTTACGAAAAAGATTATGACGCCCTTTCAAAACGGCTTAAATAGGGTTGTCGGAAAAAAGCTGCGCGAAAGCCAACAACATAAAGGTGTTAAAACAATAATATCTACATAGAGTTCTATATGGAATTTTTAAGGGCTGTTGCAAAAGCATATCTTCCCCATATAGCAGATGAAAAAGCTATCGGGAGCTACACTTTTATCTTCCCTAACAGAAGATCTTTGCTCTTTTTCCAGAAATACCTTGGACAGGAGTATCATATAAAATACGGCAAGCCGCTGCTTTCTCCCAATCTGCAGACAATCAACGATTTTATTATAGGGCTCGGAGGTCTTAAACCTGTAAATTCGGTTAAGGCTCTGTATACACTTTACAGATGCTATTCAGATAAAAAGGGGGGCAGTGTAGAGAGTTTTGATGATTTTCTATACTGGGGAGATATTATCCTGCGAGATTTTGATGATATAGACAAATATCTTGTGAATGCTGCACAGCTTTTTACAAATATAAAGGATCTAAAGGAACTTAGTGATGATTACTCATACCTGTCTGAGCAACAGATAGAGGCGATCAAGAGTTTTTGGGGTAATTTCTCGGCCGAGCCGTATACTGAGAAGAAGGAGGTGTTCTTCTCCCTTTGGAAGGTGATGGAGAGCGTATATGATGATTTCAGATACAGATTGGAGTCTGCCGGAGAGGGGTATGAGGGGATGATATACCGCAAAGTGGCAGAGAGTATAGGTCAATCTGTTAAGGTATGTGAAGAGAGTGCAATAACAGATGGTATAGAGGGGATAAATGGGAGGATTGTGTTTGTTGGACTTAATGCGCCCAATATGTGTGAGCGCAAGATAATGAAATACCTCATGAATGCCGGGAAAGCGGATTTTTACTGGGATTATTATGGTAAATTACTCACAGAGAGTAATAA
>CAVHKR010000059.1:0-8439 GCA_963636615.1 Acutalibacteraceae bacterium
TATTTGCTCATATCAAGCTCCACAACTTCACCTACTGCAGCAAATACCATATTGCTAATATCGGACACTTTTACAGGCGGATTGTTCTTTAGTATGACAAAAGAGACATTTACCTCTGTAAAAGCCTTGTATTCATCTGTTACAATTAATTTGATATCATAGCTATGGTCTATGTCAGGGTCTAATCCTTTAGCTACAACAGGCCCGTTGATTGTAAGTTGGAGAGTTTTGTCTTTGGCCGCAGCAATGGAAACGCCATTCATTGTAGGTTCAAGGGCAAATGTGTATTTTTGATTTTCGGGCTCGCTTACACTAAACCTTAATGTCACAGTTTCAGCCGCTTTAAGAGATATTTTGGTGCCGTCTAACGCATTTACCTCAGGAGGAAGGTTTGCTGCAATCTCAACAGATTCTATATCCGACAGTTTGGAGAGATTACCCGCTCCATCTGCCGCACAGACAGCCACGTAATATGTCTGTTGGAAATTCAGATTGCCTAACTGCCCTTCAAACAGACTGCCTGCTTCCAGACCTCCCAAAGAGACTGTGATTTTTGAGCAGTTATCCGGAATATTGCCGGCTTCTGTGTCATAATATACAACAGCACTGCTTGCACTTGCATCATCTTCATCTTTAGGAACAGAGAAACTGTAATAAACAGTATTACTCTTTGAGGACAGCTTAAGATCTGTTACCCTATCCGGTGCAATACTGCTGGTGCCTGAGATAGCTTTATGCGCATCAATAAGGCCGGCAATCTTTTTTGAGGTATTATAAGAGGAGATATCTCTACACGACTTTTCTAACAGCTCTCTTAAAGTGGTGTTTGTAAAGCCGGGACCTCCAAGATAGGAGACTACCAATGCTGCAATTCCCGATACATGAGGACATGCCATAGAGGTACCCTGCATGCCGCCATAGTTGTTGCCCGGCAAAGTGCTTATTACAAGATTTCCTTTTTTAGAATCTGCACCCGGAGCAGACACATCTGTCCAGTCTCCATAATTAGAATAGTAAGCACGTTTGAAATCTGCACCAACAGATGATACGGCAATAATAGACTCGTATGATGCCGGATACCCCTGCTCCTTGTCATCATTGCCGGCAGCAAAAATAACCACTCCGCCGGCCATTGGGCCAACCTGATTGTCGTTCTCATCAAAACCTGCATACTTGATAAAATAATCTACAGCATTCTTCAGATATTCAGGGGTATAGTCTACTTTATCATATCCCCAGCTGTTTTGTGATATAACAGCACCATGGTCGGCCCCCCATTTTATGGCGTATGCCCCATTGCCTGTCTGTTCTGTATCATCAAAAATCTGACAAGACATTATCAATGCCCCTTGTACACCTTTACTATAATCACCTCCGGCAATACCGCATACACCCAAACCATTATTGTTTACCGCCGAGATTGTGCCTGCCACATGGGTGCCATGTGCATCGGCCGTAATAAGGGGTCCGTTTTTAATAAAATTATATCCATACACCCTGTCACCTGTCTCACTTGGATTTCTCCACATATTAGCCTTAAGATCCTCATGAGTAAAATCTACACCGCCATCTACAACAGACACAATAACTTCTGAGTTTCCTGTTGTATAGTTTTTCCATACAGGGAAGAGATTTATATCGCATCCTGCAACGCTGTTCTGAATAGTGCCATCGTTATAGTAATGCCATTGAGTACTTAATTTAGGATCATCAAAAGGAAGGGTCTGGGAATCTTCGCTCTCTCTAACTCCGGCAAGAATATCATTGCCAAAAGGATTTACAACCGGATTCCCAACTATAATAATCTTTGGAACAAACTCCACAACCTCTATCCCATCTATAGAAGACAGGTTACCGGTAGCTTTGGTCATTGGATAATTCTCATCAAATTCCACCTCATACCAGAGATGCAATCCAAACTCCCTTGTCCGTTTTTCAAATTTTCCGGCATCGGGAAACAGACGTTCCATTCTCTTAATCCCTAAATTGCCAAGAAAATCAGAGGACTTTACCCCTACAGACAAAGCTTTTACCGCACTGCCGGATGCCTCAATCTTTTCACCAAAATCTTCAGCTACTTTCACAACCAGTTTACCTTGTTGAAGTTGTGATACGATGATGCTGTTTCCGTTACTGTCAACAGCATTCTGCTCTTTAATAAAATCAGTATCATCCTTACTACAGCTTAGAGTTATAAGGATAACTGAAAACAGAGCTAATTTGATTCCAAATCTTATTTTTTTCATAAATATTTATATAAAGTTTCTACGAATTTAAATAATCTATGACCAAAACCAAGGAAGATGGCTCTTTCCACCTAATTTTGTTTTTCTTTAAGAAAGTTTTAAATCCCGATAACTTGTCTCCGCCCAGATTAGCCTCAACCTCCTTTTTGTCGGCCTCCAAAACCTTTCCCATTGTAATTATATAGTATTTTGTCTTAATTGGGGCAAGAGTACCTGAGCTTTTCTCTCTCTTTAGATTCATTATATTCTGATTCACACCGGCAACATTTACAGATGTAAGTTTTGTAGTGGCAGATGAGTTAGATGATGCCCCATAAGCTCCTCCCGATTCATTTGATGCCTGAAAATCTGCTGTATAATATGCTGCAATAAAACCATTATCTCTTTCCTCTAAAACTTTCATTACGCATCCGCTTACAATCATGAACTTTTCATTTCCTATCTTTGCAAAGAGGAGATTCTTTTTCTCCGGCTCCCTTATAATGTTCTCCTCATCTATATAATGCAGAGACCCTTTTGCTAAATGTACATTCATATCTAAATACACAATAGACCCTGTTGAAAAATAGAGTTCTCCGGCTTTAAAGTCATCATAAAGATAGGGCCAGGAGGTGGAACATTGTTGTGCAAAACTATATGAAACGCTGATCAGCGCAGATACCAAAATCAATATCATTCTTTTCATGGCGGTAAATATAATTAATTTATTTAATATCCATTAATATGAGTACAAAAATAGAGGGCAACCGCATTGGTGCCCCCTATTTAGATTGAGCCGGCAATTAATTTTTAGTTGCTGAGAGGTTGTAGGTTATAGCCAAACTTCCGGCTCCACTGATATAATACCAGAATCCGTAATTCTCTTCACCAACGAGCACTTTACCATCCTCTTGTATTGTAAATGTAAACGCTCCCTCATCTAAATCAAGCAGATCAGGCAAAAGTAATCCGTATAATGTTATTGGATTGCCATTGCTGTATGTATAAACAGATTCCTGTGCGTATGGGATAGAAATTGTCTTATGATCGTCACTTACAATACCATAGAATCTTGTATCCTCGTCAACCCAACTGCTGTTAACTCCGGCAAGGTTGCTGAACCATACTTTGCTTTCATCCTTAGCATCTTTGTAAATTGTGAGATCCCATGTTATCGGACCGTACCAGTAGCTTGTACCGCTCATAGTGTAATCACCAAGAATAAATGACAGAGGGTGATCCTCATCTGTTATGGTTACCACACAGTTGTTTTCTGCCCCTTCATTTACAGAATTGGTGTTATCAAACTCTATTCTAAATTTAAGGTCACCGGTATAGACACCTGCTCTGTTTATAATTTCAATCTGAATATACTGGGTTCTGGCGTCAGGGCCAAAAGTAAGGGTCTGGCTGCCACCTGTTACCCTAAAGTCTACATTCTGCTTTGCGGTAGCATCATAAACATTACCGCTCTTGTCTGTTCTTGTATATGTATTAGCCTCGTCTATAAATTTATAGCTAACGGTCTCCGATATACCCTTAACAGAGGCAAGAGTAACCGGAATAGACAACGAACCACCGGTCTCGCTAATAGAGAAACTTGCATTATCAAAGGCAACAAAGGCATTTTTGTCATTAAAAGAGACAAAGTCGTTGCTACATGATGAAAACAAAAGCCCGGCAATAAATAGATTTAATAGTAATATCGTCTTTTTCATTATAGGCAATTTTAGATTATTGTTCATTTTGTATCAAGTTCTCGTTAAGCTGAATCTCACGCTTAGGAATTGGAATAGCCCATTTAGGACTTGGAAACTCAACATTCTGGTTCATGTTTCCGGTAAAATAATTTCTAACCAAAGATTGGTTCCAACGAGCAAGATCAAAGAAGTAATGACCTTCAAATGCAAACTCCAAACGTCTCTCAGTCTGAATATCTGTTCTTGTAACAGCCAAATATGGGGTTACACCTCTCTTGGTAACAACAGCATTAACATCTTCAGCAGCAGGCACACCGGTAGATGCACCGTTCAATGTTGCTTCGGCTCTATTCAGGTACATCTCTGAAAGTCTTAAGACAACAACATTGGTAGCATCAGGAGTACCATCTCCTTTACCGGGATATTTGCCTGTCCAGTACAGTACAGTACCGTCATCAAAAGTCTTGCTTACATACAAAGTTGCCCTAACATCACCCTCTTTGTAGAGAGAGAGAAGATCTGGGCTGGCCTGAGTATCTGCATAACCATCGGGATTACACATCCAGGACATATCTACCCACGAACCGTAATATCCGTTAGTCTTTTTACCGTAGATCTCAAATATAACCTCACCTCCGTCACCAGCAACATCTTTGCCCCAAACGGTAGGATAGGTATCAGCATCCCAAATAGCATACTTGTTACTGTTGATAACCTTGGTTGCATACGTTGCTGCATTGTTCCAGTCTCCCATATACAGGTACACTCTTGAGAGCAATGCCTGAATTGCGTAGATGCTTACAGAAGCTTTTGCATCTGCAAAGCTGCTTCTTACATAGTCGCTGCTAATAGAGTTCTCAGCCTCCAACAGATCCGCTACAATCAGCTTGTAGGTATTTTCTACAGTCTCTCTTGCAGGTTTGCCGTTGGGGTCTGTAACAGTTACATAAGGAACACCAAGCCCCTCTTTCTTGTAAGTATATGGCTGAGAATAGATCTTAACCAAATCAAAGTGAGCCAATGCTCTTATAAACAAAGCCTCTGCTTTAAGGTTATTAAGATCCTGAGCTGTAACACTTGAAGATGTTTTTCCCTCAAGGTTATTAATAACGTTGTTAACTGCAGAAATTACATAGTATGCTGTAGACCAGATACCACCGCCATTATCATCTGTGTAGTTCCACTCGTAAGGCTGAGTATATCTGCCCGATTCTGCCTTCTCATTTCTGCTGCCATTACCAGATCTCATATCTGAAGATAGAACATAACTTGCACCATACCAACTTGATGATGCCAACGGACCGTAGGCACCGGCAACAGATTTATCCAAGCCGTCATAGTTGCTAAGTGTTATCTCAGTACTTTGGGTAAGCTTAGGCTCTTGTACTAAGAAGTCTTTACATCCTGTAAGAGCAAGTACAGAAGCTACCGAATATATAATTATTTTTTTCTTCATCTCTTAAAGTTTTAGAAAGTTATTTCAATACCACCAATAACAGATTTCGTAATAGGATAACTTCCTCCGTATGCATAACCAAGAACGCCCATCTCTGGATCCAAAGCATCTACATCGTTGAAAGTGTACAGGTTTTGTCCGCTCACATATACCCTTATATTCTGCAGCCCTGCCTTTTTAAGCAAGTTCTGAGGAATGTTGTATGAAAGGGTAACATCTTTAATCCTTAAGTAGCTGCCATCCTGTAACCATCTTGTTGAATAACCAACATGATAGACACCGGGGTTGCCGGCAACAGGTTTAGGCTGTGTTGCATTGTCTCCAGGGTTTTTCCAGTAATCCAAAACTTTAGTTACCTGATTGTTAGACATATTGTATCCGTCTGTTCTGTCCCAGTTGCTTACAAGCACTTTATTACCGTAAACGAACTCAAAGAATGCAGAAAGAGACAGCCCTTTCCAAGATGCGTTTGTATTGAACCCACCTGTAAATTTAGGCTCCGGAGAACCTGCATATATATATCTTCCTTTAGAACGTACATTTGTAATCTTACCATCCTCTGTGTAGAACAATCCATCTCCGTTAGAAGGGTTAACACCTGCCCACTCCCTAATATAGAAGTTATACATGCTCATACCCTCTACAATTCTAACAGGGGTATCCTGATCGGCACGTGGATCTGTTACCTCCAGGAACTCGCTTCCGGCAAGATCAAGAACCTTTGTTCTGTTGAAAGACATATTGTAACCAACAGTCCAGTTCCAGTCTTTTGTAGATAAAAGGGTCCCTTCTAACATAAACTCAAGACCTCTGTTCCTCAATGAACCAGTATTCATAAAGTTTGAACCGAAACCTGTAGTGTAAGGGACCTGTTTGCTGAGCAGCATATCCTCTGTTTTACGCTCGTAGAAATCAACGCTACCTGTAAGTCTGTTGTTGAAGAAACCAAAGTCAACACCAATATTCCATGTCTTGTTCAACTCCCATGACAGATCTGGATTTGCAAGTCTGCTTGGTAACATACCAGAAACTCCTGCATACTGCGCAGCTGCATAAACACCGTATGACATGTAGTTAGAGATGCTGTTATTACCATTTATACCATAACTTGCTCTTAGCTTTAATGATGTAAGCCACTCTCTTGTATCCTGCATGAACTTCTCGTTATGTATGTTCCAAGAAGCTCCAACAGACCAGAATGTACCCCAGCGAGAGTTGCTGCCAAACAATGAGCTGCCGTCCTCTCTTATAGATGCCTGCAGGTAGTATCTCGAATCGTAATTATAATCTAGAATACCAAAGAAAGACAAAATTGTAGATTTGCCGTAGCCGTAATATCCAATATCATTGGCAGCAGTAGATGTTGTTGGGTATGGGATAGCAGGGTCTACCTTTGGAGACTTAAGTCCAAGATAGTCGCCAACGCTTTGCATAGCCTCCTGACCGGCAAGCACTCTCAATGAGTGTTTCTCTTTGAATGTATCTGTATATGTAACGGTATTAGAGGTTGTGTATCTCAAATCTTTGGTTCTGTATGTCCAAAGAGTAGCTTCACCCTCGTTGGTTTCCGGTGCCCAATACTGTCTTGAATCTACAATACTGCCCTCAAAACCATTGGTTGTCTTAATAGATAGTTGTCTGATTGGTTTCCACTCTAAATGCATAGTACCCTGTACACGGTACTCTTCATCTTTATACTCATCATACTTGGCCACCGCTCTTGGGTTGGCATTTGAGTTCTCGGATATATCTACATTATGGTCACCATCCTCATTGTATGCAGGTGTCCACGGAAGTATCCTGAACATAGAGAATGCGGGGTTTGAATAGTATGAGCTACCATACTGGGCACCTCCATCAGATTTGGTGTAGCCTATATTTACACGTACACCTGTATTCAATTTTGAGTTCAGGTTGTAATCGGCATTTACACGGGCTGTAAAACGCTGGTAGTTTACACCATAGAAGATACCTTTGTTGTCATGGTATGCCAAAGATGAGTAGTAGCTACCTTTATCGTTACCGCCCTGGGCGTTAATCTCATATTCCTGCATAATGCCTGTACGTGTAAGATGTTTCATCCAGTCTGTAACGCCATTGTCCAATAGCGACATAGGTCTGTAGTATTTGCTCTTAGGATCATCGGGATTGAGTCCTGCATTAACAATGGCTACCCTCTGGTACTCTAATAGCTGGGCACCGCTCATAGCTGTGTAATCGTTGTCGTTTGCCATTATAGATGCACCATACTTGGCACGTGCAGTAAATCTTGCATTGCCAGATTTACCGCTCTTGGTTGTTACAAGGATAACACCGTTAGCAGCTCTTGAACCGTACACAGAAGCAGCTGCGGCATCTTTTAGCACGGTGATAGATTCAATGTCGTTAGGGTTGATAGAAGCCATAGAAGAACCGCCACCGCTACCGGTATTGGAGATCTGACGATTATCGTATGACATAACAGGAACGCCGTCAACTACCCATAGAGGCTCGTTGCCTGCATTGATAGATGATATACCGCGAATACGGATATTTGTAGAGGCTCCGGGCTGTCCTGATACAGATGAGATAGATACTCCGGACATCTTACCGGCAAGCATCTTATCTATGGATGTAACTGGTACTTCTCCAACACCTTCCCCTTTAAGTGATGATACGGAACCTGTCTTTGCCTCTCTCTTAACGGTACCATAACCTATGACAATTACATCGTCAAGAACATTGTCAGATTCCATAACTACATTGATTACGTTCCTGCTACGTACAGGAACTTCAACATTTTTGTAGCCTACAAAGCTAAAAATCAGCACAGCATCGCTTGGCGCGTTGATTGAGTATTTACCGTCTTCATCAGAGTAAACTCCTGTAGCTGTTCCTTTTAACTGTATAGTAACATAAGGAAGTGGCTCCTTGTTACTACCGTCAGTTACAGTACCTTTTACCAAAATATTCTGAGCAAGGGCAAAACTTGCAGAAAACATAAGCAAAAGACCTGTAAGAATAAGTCGCATGTTTTTCATCAGTTACTTTAATTAGTTAATAATAAGTTAATAAATGG
>CAVHKR010000060.1:0-6661 GCA_963636615.1 Acutalibacteraceae bacterium
CTGCCGAGGCATCATTCAGAGAGATAGACAGAGATCAGAAAAGAAAGACAGTTGTAGAGAGTGTAGGAACAGATGCAATATCTAATGGGAGCTATAGGGATTATAATACTGTAACCCGTACCCCCACCGTCTCATTAATGTATGTTCATACCTTTAAAGATGCAGCTACTTTTACTGTAACGGGAGACTATGTAGGTTCTTACAAAAAGGATGATGTAGTCAGCGGTGTATTAAAAGAGACCGATTTTAAGGAGGATGGCGAGTTTATCCATACGGAGAATAATACAAGTACTTTTGCCGGTTATGCCAACTATTCAAAAAGAATAAAGAAAAAGCATAATATAAGTGCCGGTATGAGGTATTCGTATATAATGAATGAAGCCATTAACAATGAATCATCCTTTGCATACAATGAGAGTCTGCTAAGGCCGTTTTTCTCATATTCGGTGAATTTTAAAAAGTTTGGGCTTAGAACAGGAGTGAGTGGCAATTGGGCCAATATAGACCATAACAACTATATAGACATACTGCCAAACGCCTCTGTAAACTATTACATTAACAGAAACAAGGGACATATATTAAGCACCGGTTACTCTATGGGGGTAATAAGGCCAAGCATAGCTGCATTAAACCCCAATGCGGTTCTTTCTGACCAGGATATTATAGTTAGGGTTGGAAACCCAGATTTGGAATCCTACTATTCGCATAAATTTAGTGTGTCATTAAAGTTGTTCAATGACTACTCTATATCTGCCGGATATGGCAGAGCCAACGATGCAATCACCGCATATATGTATTCAGATGACAAGGGTACAATATATCAGACCTATACAAATGATGCCAACAGCCAAGATGCATACTTTGACCTTAATGTGAATAAATATCTGTTCAACAAATTAAACCTAAGTCTTAGTGCAACTTACTCTTATTCAGAAAGTGAGGCAATAGGCAATATTCAGAGAAACAATTCGTTTTCATGTGCATTGATTGCAAATGTATCATTGCCTAAATCATTTTCATTAACAGCAATGGCATTTGCAACAAGTAAAAAGAGGATAGGCCACAATGCATATCAACAAGAGCCTTTCGTAGTTGATTTAAACCTCTCTAAAAGGATAAATAGATGGAATATCAAATTATCTGTGAGCGATCTGTTTGATTCATATAAAGGTGGCTCAAATATGACAATAGATATGGGGGATTACACCCAGAAAGTGTCAAGCTATACCACATGGAGGTTATACAGCATAAATGTCTCTTATAATTTCAGCTGGGGTAAGGCCGGCAGGATAAAGAAGGCTGATACGCAAAAACGTGATATGGGAAGCAGAATAGGGTATTAAAAATCGGGTATTAAAAAAACACAAAGAGGCTGCGGTTTTGCCACAGCCTCTTTGTTCATATTGTGCTGTACAACAAATTTCTACACTTATTTGCAATATTTATCTAACCAGCCAAAGAACTCCCTGTTCCACTGAACAGAGTTCTGAGGCCGTAGAATCCAGTGATTCTCCTCCGGGAAAAGAATCATACGAGATGGAGCTCCCATCATCTGTGCGGCGTTGAAAGCCTGCATCCCCTGATCTACAGGAACCCTGTAATCCATCTCTCCATGAGTGATAAGGATAGGGGTATTCCAGTTCTTTATAAGTTTATGGGGAGAGTTGCTGTAATGCCTGACAGCTGTAGGATTGGTATCCCACGGAGCACCGCCGTTATCCCATTGTGGGAACCACATCTCCTCTGTCATCATATACATAGACTCCTGATTGAATATCCCTGCATGGGCAATAAGGGCCGAGAATCTGTTTTTGTGAATACCGGCAAGATAATAGACAGAATAACCGCCATAGCTTGCCCCTGTTGCAGCCACCTTTCCAACATACGGTTCCTTCTTCATCTCATCTACAGCTGTAAGGTAATCCTGCATGTTAAGGCCGCAGTAATCTCCCGAAATCTGCTCGCACCAAGGCTGTCCAAAGGCCGTTGTGCCTCTTCTGTTGGGCAGTATGACAATATAACCCTGCTGAGCCATAAGTCTGTAGTTCCAACGGGTAGAGAACCCCTGGCTTATTGTACCTTGAGGACCGCCAAGACACATCATAACTGCCGGATAGACTTTGGTTTTATCAAAATGAGGCGGATAGACAATCCATGTAAGCATATTCTTGTTGTCTACGGTCTTCATCCAACGCGCCTCTACAGTTGGGGTATCTAACCCATCTAAAATCTCCCTATTCTCCTTGGTAAGCTCTGTAACAGCTCCTGTAGCAGGATCTACAGAGACAATCTCGTTAGGGCGCAGCATACTCCTGTTGGTTGCAACAAGTTTGTACGTGCCGTTATCTGCCGGCAGGATTGCCGGAGCGTCAAAATCGTTAATTACAGAGACAGAGGTTATCCTCTTTATCCCCTCTCCATAATTATAGCTGTCATCTATAGGGCCTGTTGCAAGATTATCGGCTATGGCACCGCCAAGTTTCTTGTTTATGTCAACATTGAATATTGCGGTAAGGCCGTTAACACAGGAGACAAAATAGATAGATTTGCTATCCGGTGCCCATGTGACAGACTCAACATTGTATTTGTAATCTGTGGTAAGCTCGCTCTTTACACCGCTCTGCATATCATAGACAAACAGACGTTTCTTATCTGCTTCATAGCCCTCTCTCTCCATGCTTATATAGGCAAGTTTACTGCCATCGGGAGAGAAAGACGGATCTGTGTCATAACCATGAACACCGGGGGTAATGATTTGTGTCTCACCGCTTTCTACGTTATACAGATAGATAGAGGTGTTTGTAGAGAAAGCATACTCCTTGCCGCTTAGCTTTCTGCATGAATAGGCAATGGTCTTGCCATCAGGGCTCCAGCTCAACTGTTCCAAACCGCCAAAAGGGAGGGTAGGAAGCTCAAAAGCTGCCTCATTGGGCAGAAGAATATCCTTCTCGTTTATAATGCCGGGAGAGGCTGCACTGCCCTCCTTTATTATAGCCTCCTGAGCATCTGCATTAAAGTCTGCAATAAAGGTGTGGGGTATGGTCTCAACAAAATGATCCCAATGACGATACATAAGACCGGTTATTGTCCTGCCTGTGGCTTTCTTAAGATCGGGGTACAGGTCCGTTGGCTCAATATTGGCCTTTATGTTCTTAATATACATTATCTTGGAGGCATCGGGAGAAAGCTCAAATGCATCTGCCCCATCTTCAAAGGCAGAAATCTGCTTCTCGTTTGCCAATTTTGTGCGGTCTGCTGCCAAATCTGCTACAAAAATCTGTCCTCCACGCATATAGGCAATTCTGTTGTCATCTATCCAACGTGCATTGCTCTCGCTCTTGAGGGTTCTGGTAAGCTGAACATTGCCGCTGCCGTCTGCGTTAACAAGAAAGAGTTCACGGTTGCCCTTGTTCTGCTCTATACTTGTGTATGTAACCCCGTAAAGAATTTGTTTGCCGTTGGGAGAAACCTGAGGATCGGATACTTTGCCCATCATGTGCATAATCTCTGGGGTAAGTCTCCCCTCCTTTATCTCAATGCTCTGCTTCCCGATAATCGGTTCATCTGATTGGGATGGCTGCTGTCCGCCGCCTCCACCGCAACCTGCAGCAGTAACAGCCACTGCTGCAGAGAGTATTGTCTTCATTATTTTCATCTTGTATATATAAATTTATAGTTCATTCACATGCAGCTTCTATACAGAGTCATAAACAGTTTCTCACTCCGCGTCAATCAACTGCTTATGCCTTCAATCAGCTTGAAACGGCTAAGTCATCCTTTTTAGTATGCTTTGCATCCTAACAGTCCTTCAACAGACGCCGTTTCCATTAAGCTGCTTGTGGCAATCGCCTTTCCATTGATTGACAAGTAGGTCATGACTGTTGTTTACATTGTGCAGATAATAGTCTCAGCTAAAGCCAAAGCTATTCACACAACTCGTAAGACATTGTAAAGTCTTTATCTACTGCAGGCCTGCCGTGAGGTGTCATCCATTTAGGCATAGGAGCACCTTTTAGGTAGTGGTCAAAGAACTGCTGTAATCTTATGCTCAAATCTTTGGCATTCTTGCGCTCTACAAGATTGTGATCCTCATCGTTGTACTGGAGCAGCCATGCAACCTTGCCCAAACGCCTTAACCCTGTAAAGAACTCTATACCCTGGTACCATGGAACGGCTCCGTCTTTATCGTTATGCATGATAAGTACAGGGGTCTTTACCGCTGGAATGAAGAACAACGGCGAATTCTCTACATAGAGATCAAAACCGTCCCAAAGGTTCTTTCCTATACGGCTCTGTGTCTGCTCATACTGGAACTGACGTGTCATACCGGATCCCCAACGCATTCCACCGTATGCGCTTGTCATGTTTGAGACGGGAGCACCGGCACCGGCTGCTGCAAACTTGTCTGTCTGGGTTATGATATATGCAACCTGATAACCTCCCCAGCTCTGCCCCTGAATGGCCATCCTGCTGCCATCTATCCAGCTGAACTCCCTCTCTAACTTCTCTACGGCAGGCATAAGCGATCTCATTGCCGATTTGCCCGGATGTCCGTCTTTGTAGTACAAATCGGGAACAAAAACTATATATCCGTTACTTACAAACATAGGAATATTTACTGTTGAACGGCTTGGCGCAGGCACCTTTGGCACATAGAGGTTCTCCGAGTTCTTCTCATAGAAATAGATCATTACCGGATATTTCTTGTTAGGGTCAAAGTCTTCCGGCTTATAAATGATACCGTCCGCATCTATTCCGTCTGCCGTTTTCCAACTGAACAGCTCCGCAGTTCCCCAGTTATATTCTCTCTGCTGAGGGTTTATATCTGACAACTGCTTCTGTGTAACAAACTTGTCTGCGGTATACCATACATTTGCGCCTGACTCAAAATTACCCTTTATGTATGCAAACCTGCTTATCTTGTCTCGCCATAATGCCAACGCACTGAAATATGCCGGCTGCTCTGTAAGCAGATTGAGTTTTGCACCATATTTAGGAGCCTTGGCATTTTTTGCATTTGCAGGTGCTCCAAGAATTTTGTTTGCCCCTACTATCTCATATACCCCATATTCTTTGGTCTTTTCATTAAATGAGGAGAGGTAGACAGGTTTATTTATATCTATGTCCCATGAACGGAATTCTGTTGTATCCGTATATAGATTATAGAAGATACTTAAAGATCTGTTACCGGCTCTTCCTGCTCCGTCTGTAAAGTTTACAGGCTGTCTCTTGCCGCTTAAATCTATTTTCCATAAATCATATTTATCCGGAATAACAACCGTATTGTCTGAAAGGATCATTGTTCCTCTGTATGGTTCTGCCGGCATTGGCCTGTCGTTAGACTCATCATAGAAGTTTGCCGGTATCTCTTTGGTAATGTTTTTAAGCTCCCCTGAAGGAATGCTCAAAGAGTACCAGCAGCTGTCTGCGAAGTTGTATCCAACCCTCCAATTATCATCTGCGGAGTAGCCAGAAAAGGTTATTTTGCTCCCTTTGGCAACAGGTTTTACCTCACCGCTCCTTACATTCATTATATAGTAGTCTGTTGTTGGTACCACATCCCATTGAGACTTAATCTTGTCTGCTTTGGTTTTGCTACTTACAACTGCATAGTCCGAGTCTCCGTCTGCAAGCGGCATAACATATTCAAATTGTTCATTTGCAATCTGATAAAGTTTGCAAAGGTCTTGGTTTGATGCCTCTTTTACATTAATGTATGCTGTATATGCTTTCTTAAGCTCGCCCTGTTTGTTCAGAAGCTGCATTGGCTGGTTATAATCTGCATCCCATGACCAGATATCCAATTTAGCTCTCTCAAAGTCGTACAGGGTGGTATCTTTTTCTGCAGGTTTTGGCGATGTGCCAAAGAAAAGCCTGTTTCCGCTTCTGCTAAAGCTGACCTTTCCGTTTTCGCTTATTATCCAACCTTTTGGCAGCCCAACAGAGGTGCTGTCTGCCACTTTAAATGCCATACCCTTGCCGTTGTACATATAAACAGCATAGTTGTTTTTGGCTTTTTTTGCCGTATCTAACTGTGCTGTAAAGGCATAGTAACCTGTTGCAGTGTTTCTTACAGGAAGATTTATCTTTGCCCCCTTTCTTCCCTCTATAATCTCTTTTACGCTCTTGGTTGCAGGTTTGTAAAGGAACAGTCCAAATTTCATTGTATCTGCATCGGCTCTTAGGTCTGTCTTTGTAAGGGCCTTTGGCTCCTCTGTCTTTGAGGTATCCTTCCCCTTCTTGCCCTCTTTTTTATCATCGGGAAGTTTGGTAATATATGCAAGAGTACCGTTACGCATAAACCTGTATTTGTCTACATTCTTAATGGTATCTATGGTACCATTTACCATGTTCATTACGTACAGATTACTCTCCGGTGCAATTTTTTCTGCTTTTACCTTTATGCTATCCTGCGCTGTTTTTGTGGTATCTGCCTGTTTTTTTGCTTCATCCTTTTTCTTTTCGGGCTTTAACATAAAGGCAAAATACTCATTCAGGAGATTGGGGGTTGCAGCACTTTTGTAGTTGGGATACTTCTGAATAGTGCCTGTCTGCAGGTTTACAACTGCCAAGGTATCTTTTGGAGCTTCTGCATTTGGGCGTTTTTTCTCTTTATTAATCTTTGCATCCCTTATCTGCTTATGTGTGGCTTTAATGGTGC
>CAVHKR010000060.1:6671-8255 GCA_963636615.1 Acutalibacteraceae bacterium
AATCTTTCAAATGTCTGCTCTTTTCCTGTTTTTGCGTCATAGACAACAAAAAGATTGTCTCCCTCCTGTGGATTTACAGAGTAGTAGAAAATATTGCTGTTATAAACGGAACGGACGCGGGTAAAGCTCTTCCAATTGTCGTACACGCTGTGATCCATTGCCGGCTTTGATTTCTGCTGTGCAAAGGTATGATTTACGGCCGATGCACACAGTGTTAATGCCAAGGATAGTAATAGTTTTCTCATAAATCTTGTATCTTTTTTATCATTTATATGGAATAGGTTATATATACCTGTTGTCTCCATCTTCAGCCGCCTGAACAGGGAAAAGCAGAATACAATTGCATTGCGGCAGATGTTTTTCAAGGTAGCCGGGTATTCTGCTCATACAGGTCTGGTATGATACTCCGTCTCTGCGGCTCATTACAACCCACAGACAGTCATCTGTCTTTATATCCTGTATTATAGATGACAACTGTTTCTCCAAGTTCTCCTCCGACGGATATGCAAAATATGTTGCTATATCAACTTTTCTTCTCTTCTTCTGCAGCTGCTGCAACGTTGGTTCTGTTGCATAAAACAGTAGCCGGCTCTTGGTATCGTGAACCAGATGGCGCACTCTTAGCACCCATGTATTGAACCCGGCCTCCAACTCTGCTTTCTTTGGAATTACTACAACATGTCGCTTGATGGTTGCAAAATGTTGCACGGAGTGATAGATGAATGTAGTTACGTTGGTTCCGTAAACAATATCGTGTATGCTCTTGCCCAACTGTGCCGATGCTGCATTGTCTGACTCAATTACCAAATCTGTTATATTTCTCTCAAGTACAACGCTCACAATGGCATTCACCTCATTTACATCATACCGTAACAGACTGTCTATATGTATGTTTGCAGCAGACGCTGCCGTAACTGCCCTATCTAACAGTTTTTGGGCATCCTTTTGGGCATCTGCATCATCCAATCTGTTATCCAATGCCCGTAGGGCATAAAGGATACGGTACTTTTGTTTTGTAATGGCAATGCCCAATGCCACCAACTCCTCTGTTTTGCTATTGGGAAGCAACGGAATAAGCACATGCTCCGCAACCTTTTCCCTGTCTGTCTCTGCACTCTCTGAGTTGTTCCCCTTCATTGCAATATTGTGTGCTCCAACCTGTGTTGCAAATGTAGATACAATGCAGGTAACTAATATCATTAATATTGTTCCGTTAAGAACACTCTCGTTAAGCAGCCTTATAGGTTCTCCTGCTACGGTGTACCCTATTATCACATTATAACCCACCATAACAGCTGCAAGTGTTGCCGCCACATGTGCAGAACTTAACCCAAATATAAGGGTGCGCTGATCTTTGGAGAGTCTGAAACTTTTTTGCGTAAAATACGCTGCCACAAATTTTGCAGCTGTTACAAGCACAATCATGACCATGGCAACCTTGATACTCTCCCAATCCCTAAAGAAAGCCCTGTAATCTATAAGCATTCCAACTCCTATAAGAAAGAAAGGGATGAACAGGGCATTGCCCACAAAGACTATTCTGTTCATAAGGGCAGAGGTCTTTGGTATGAGTCTGTTTAAGGC
>CAVHKR010000061.1:0-8221 GCA_963636615.1 Acutalibacteraceae bacterium
GCGTGTACGTTGCCTCTGATCTCTGCATGCCTATACAGACAATTAATCAAAGTCCTTTTTAATTCTGCGCCAAGGTCTTAACGGGATTCGTAGTGGCGGTGCCGTAGGTTTGGATTATTACAGAAATGAATGAAATCAGCAGCACCAAGGCCACAAAGAACAACAATTCTACCTGCCCCCTGTCTCCCTTTCTTAAACAACTATAGGACTCTAAATCCGAAAAATAAGCCTTGTCAAGCCTCGTAACGCTTGCTCCCCATAAAGAGACGTTGGTTGAATTATCGGGCTTATAATAACTCCAGTAGTCCATATATTTATTCAGGAGATCTTTGCGTACCTTCTCTATATCAGCCGCTACGTCAAGCCTGACGAATGGAACTGTGCTGCCAAAATTATCCATCCATGCAAACTTCTTTTGAGCACATTTGATGCTTGCTAACAGATTGCACGGTTGGAACAGGTCTGTTGGCCCAAAATCCTCTATAACACCTGCTACTATCACTTTGTTGTTGTCAATCTTTAGTGAGCGGCCTATCGGGTCCTCATTGCCAAACAGCTTCTTTGCTCCTACGCTAAACTCCGTTCTGGTATATGCTGCCAGCAGAATGACAAATCCTTACGCAATCGAAAGCCCAAGAATCTCAATGAATGTGTAAAGCTTGTTCCTTGACAGAATTTAAGATATGTACTTGTCATGTCTCTTCATATTAAAATTAAAACCACATGCTCCATTGTACTATCTCTGTGCTAAAAAAATAAATTGCTGATTGTAAATAAATTAAATAGCAAAACAGTATTAAAAGTGTAAAAAATTTTTACATATACTGTAAAGAATCTTTACACAGGACTTTCTGTTTAGACAGGCAGAGTTTTAAAACAGATTGTTAAATTTGTAGCTGCAATAGGATTTTATGGAACTTTTTTACGTTAGAACAGATAAGGTGCCCTGTTCGGGCGAGATGGTTATATTGGATGAGGCAGAGAGCGCTCATTGCATAAATGTGTTGAGGCACAGAACCGGGGATGAGGTGAATGTTATAGATGGCAGGGGGAATCTGCTTAAATGCAGGATTGGGGATGATGCTATTCCTCTTCCCGATAAAAAATCAAAGAGAAGAGTAAAAGGCAATGGGAACTGTGTAAAATTAGAGGTTCTTTCGGTTGAGCATGGTTTTGGGGGGCATGGCTATGAGCTTGTTATGGCTGTTTGCCCAACAAAGAACATGGAACGTTATGAATGGTTTGTAGAAAAGGCTGTTGAGGTTGGATTGGACAGTATAGTTGCTGTAGTGGGGGAGCATTCGGAAAGAAAGGTTGTGAACGGAGAGCGGTTGGGCAAGATAATGGTATCTGCCGTAAAGCAATCTTTGAAAGGGAGCATTCCCAAATTACAAGGCGGCATATCTGTAAAAGAGTTTTGTAGGGAGTGCAATGCAGATTTGAAGTTAATCTGCTATTGCGGCAATGAGGTAGAAAGGGTGTATATTTGTAGTGAGATAGAGAGGTATAAGATAAGATACGATTCCAATAAGGCCGGGGGCTACAGCAAACCTTCTGTTGCCATATTAATAGGTCCTGAGGGGGATTTTTCTAAGGATGAGGTGAATGCTGCGCTTGATAACGGCTTTACTGTTGTCCATCTTGGAGCATCGAGACTGAGAACAGAAACGGCAGCGCTTGTTGCTACGGTGCTAACGGCATCGGTTTTTGAGGAGGAGAAATAATCTATCGGGAAGAAAATTTTTAAAATCATAAAATTATTTAAGTATGAGAAGATTAATGTTTGCGGTTTTGTGTATGTTGGCTGTAGGAGGCCTCAATGCGCAGAATAAGAATCTAAAGCCTGTGGGAAATGAGGAGTTGCAGGAAATTCAGAAGAGTTTTGTAAAGGATGCTCAGACTGCTGCTATCCAAAATGCCCTTACAAATGACAAGGATATTAAAAGCCATGTCTTAAACCATAATCTAAAGGGTAAGATAGATCATTTCTTTAAGTACAGGGTTAATGTTAAGGGAATTACAGATCAGAAGAGTAGCGGTCGTTGCTGGATGTTCACCTCTATGAATGTGCTGAGACCTGCTGTTATGGAGAAGTTTAATGTTGCCGCTTTTGATTTCTCTCACAACTACAATTATTTCTGGGATATTTTTGAAAAGAGCAACCTGTTCCTTGAGAATATTATTGCTACCGCAGAGAGGGATATTGATGATAGAGAGGTGGTTACATATTTAAAATCTCCTGTTGGGGATGGTGGCGTGTGGAATCTTTTCTATAATTTGGGTGAGAAGTACGGTGTTGTACCTGCCGAGGTTATGCCGGAAACAGAGCATTCTAACAATACTTCGCAGATGGTATCTGTTATCAACGAGCGTTTGAGAGGTGCTGCTTATGATATTAGGGAGAT
The DNA here is from genome assembly GCA_963636615.1 of Acutalibacteraceae bacterium. Classification (GTDB taxonomy): domain Bacteria; phylum Bacteroidota; class Bacteroidia; order Bacteroidales; family UBA932; genus Egerieousia. The sequence goes on from CAVHKR010000061.1 coordinate 2,406, forward strand.
TGCTGCAAGAGGGGGGAAGGTTGCGGATATGCAGAATGAGAAGATGGCTGCTCTTAAGGATGTCTATAGGGTGCTTGCTTTGTGTCTTGGCGTTCCTCCAGCGGAGTTTGCATGGAGGTACAAGGATAAGAATGGGGAGGTTAAGGTCTTAAAGACGACTCCTAAGGAGTTTTATACCTCTATAGTTCCAACTGATTATTCTCCGGGGAATTATATTATGATTATGAATGACCCTACCCGTGAGTATTATAAGGTTTATGATATAGCAAACTATAGAAATACTGTTGAGGGTATAAACTGGGTGTATCTTAACCTTCCCAACGATGAGATTAAAAAGGCTGCTCTTGCTTCTATAAAGAACAATGAGGCAATGTATGCTTCTTGTGATGTTGGAAAACAGAGTAATAGGAAAGAGGGTGTTATGGATCCTAAGATGTACGATTATCAGTCTCTTTTTGGGATAACTTTAAAGATGGATAAGAAAGCAAGGATTCTAACACGTCAGAGTGGTTCTTCTCATGCAATGGCTGTTGTGGCTGTTGATGTGGATGAGAATGAAAATCCTGTGAAGTGGCAGTTTGAGAATAGCTGGGGTGCGGCTTCGGGTCATAATGGTTATCTTACCTTTACTGATGACTGGTTTGATGAGTATATGTTCCGTATTGTAATCAACAAGAGGTATTTGAGCGATAGGGCTGTTAAGGCTTTGGGCGGTAAGCCTGTTGCTTTGCCGGTGTGGGATTATATGTTTTAAACGTTAACAACAAAAGCAGCCGTGCTTTGCACTGCTTGCTTTTTTGTTAGCCTTCCTGCGTCGCTCAAACAAGTTTGGCTTGCAGTCAGGCAACAAAAAAAGACAGCTCACCGCTGTCTTCCTTTTTTCCCTTGTAGCGCGGCCCAGGATTGTGCGCGGTGCGTTCTACCTGTGCATTCCTTTGGCCGAATTGCTTTGTCCTCAAGTGAAAAAATTCTTTGTTATTAAAAAGCAGCCGTGCTTTGCACTTGCTGCTTTTTTGTTAGCCTTCCTGCGTCGCTCAAACAAGTTTGGCTTGCAGTCCGGCTACAAAAAAAGACAGCTCATCGCTGTCTTCCTTTTTTCCCTTGTAGCGCGGCCCAGGATTGAACTGGGGACCTCATGATTATGAATCATGCGCTCTAACCAGCTGAGCTACCGCGCCATCATTGTGTTGAGATACCAAGACTCGAACTCGGACCAAGAGAGCCAGAATCTCTTGTGCTACCATTACACCATATCTCAATAAGAGTGTCCGTTTCGGGAGTGCAAATGTATGAATAATAAAATAACCCACAAAATTTTTTTAACACTTCACACTATTTTTAAACAGCCTCTAACTATCCGTCCTCTATTCCTTGCAACACAGAACCGTAGCGTATGCAGCTATAGCCTCCTCTCTTCCAACTGCGTCTGCCCCCTCTGTTGTTGTTGCTTTTACAGAGATTTGGCTTATATCGCACTCTAAAACAGAGGCAATCCTCTCTCTCATCAGAGTAATGTAACATGCTATTTTCGGCTTTTGAAGAAGTATAGTGCAGTCTGCATTTATCAGTCTGTATCCCTGCTCTTTAACCAAGGCATAACTTCGCTTTAGCAGTATCTTGCTGTCTATTCCCTTAAATTCAGCGGAGTTGTCGGGAAAATGATGGCCGATATCTCCAAGGGCCAATGAACCAAGGAGCGCATCGCAAAGGGCATGGATAAGTGTGTCACCGTCTGAATGGGCAACGCAACCTTTTGAATGTTCTATCTTAATCCCTCCAAGCCAAAAGGGAAGATTCTCTGCAAGCAGATGCAGGTCGTAGCCATTTCCAATTCTAAAATCCATAGCTGAATGATTTTCTTGCAAACATAAACATAATACGGCAAATATACACCTGCCCATATAAAGGGGATACTTAATTGAAGCGAGGGTGGCCCTTTTCTGTTTGATAATCCTTCGCTTCCCGATAAACCATGCAACTGTCAACTTACAGGCAGCTTTGCGCTTAGTGACTTGTCCTGAAATAAGTGGTTCTTCCGCAATTTAGTTGAAAAGGTCCAACAAACAATAAAGTTAAATTGCAACATTTTGTAAATACATCTAAAGAGAATAAAGTATTGTTGGATGTTAAAATACAGCCTCTATGAAATGCAGTATAATTATTGTAGCTGCCTTTGTGGAATGTAATAAATTTATTACATTTGCAGCATAAGAACTATGATGAGGAGTGCTGAATTTGATGAGTTTTACAACTCTCTTCCTGCAAATGTTCAGAACAAAGTGAAATATGCCTTGAACATTATTGCAGTTGTAAAGGTTGTGAACACCAAATTAGTTAAGAAACTTATAGATACCGATTTCTATGAGTTGCGTATTGCGGTGGGTAATGAGTACAGAGTTATTCTTTTTACCATTGACCACGACAATTTCATCGAGGCCGAGCAGATACTTCTCTTGAATGGTTTTATGAAGAAGTCTACAAAGGACTATAAAAAAGAGATTCAAAAAGCAGAACAAATTTTAAACAACCTACAGCAATGAGACCAAAGATAGAGATTAACAAACTCAAACATCTTCCTACTACAGAGGATATGTTTGCCAATGAATACGGAGCAAAGGGCACTGCTTCGCGGGATGAGTTTGATGCAAAGTCTCGTGCCTGGTATTACGCAGAGATATTGAAAAATGCCAGGATGTCAGCCGGAATCACCCAACAGCAACTTGCCGATAAAATTGGCAAAAAACGCGAGTATGTAGCTATGCTTGAAAAAGGTGAAACCGATATGCAGCTTTCTACATTCATTATGATTTCGGAGGCAGTCGGTTTGAAATTCGCCTTGACTGCTGAATAAGTTAATGATTAAAAATTTTGATAGTCTGAAATGCAGTATAATTTTTGTAGCTTTGCTCGTGGAATAAAATTGCAGAAAGATGGGTTTTTTAAGTTTCAAATTATTTAATACGCCTAAGCATAAAGTGTTTAATTATCAGCCTGTTTACTATGATGAACGGAAAGAGGCACTTGAGGAGAGGATTGCTGCGGCAGAGCGCAAAAACAAAGGTCAGTATGTGCCGGGCGAGAGCATTAAAGGGGCATTTACCAAGCCGCGTTTTGAGGTAAAGAAAAGCTCCAGTGTAACAGACAAGATTGTAAGACTCCTTACAATTGTTACGTTGGCCATACTCATGCTGGCAGTGCTGTATTTTACAAACGTAATGGATCTGTTCTTCAGATAGTATATATGATACAGGTCCTGCCAAGCCACATAGCAAACCTCATTGCAGCTGGAGAGGTTATACAACGCCCTTCGAGCGTTGTAAAAGAGCTTATGGAAAACAGTGTGGATGCCGGGTCCTCCTCTGTATCGCTCATTCTTACCGATTTTGGGAAAACTCTCATTCAGGTAATAGACAACGGATGTGGAATGACAAAAGATGAAGCGCAACTCTGTTTCAAGCGTCATGCAACATCCAAAATATCTTCCAGTCAGGATTTATACTCCATTCATACATACGGTTTCAGAGGGGAGGCACTGCCATCTATTGCGGCCTGTTCACAGGTGATTCTCAAAACCAAGACAGCAGATGAGGAGATTGGTACAGAGGTTCATGTAGAGGAGAATCAGATAAAATATAGAGGAGAAACAGCCACCCCTACCGGTACAAACATTCAGGTAAAGAATATTTTCTACAACATACCAGCAAGAAGGAAATTCCTTAAGACAGACAATTGGGAGTACAAGCAATCCGTACAGGAGTTTACCAGAGTTGCTCTAACACGCAAAGAGGTAGAATTCAGACTTATACATAATGTCAAGGAGATTTTTGTGCTTCCGGCGGTACATAGCATAAAACAGAGAATAATACAGCTGTGTGGTAAGGAGCTTAACAAGGAACTTGTTGAAATAAAAACAGATACGGCAATAATAAACATAAGAGGCTATATAGGCAGGCCGCAAAGTGCAAAAAAGAGTCAGTCCAACCAGTATCTGTTTGTAAACGGCCGCTATTTCAGAAGCCAGCTGTTGCATAAGGCAATACTCAAGGCGTATGATAAGTTGCTTCCCGATAACCTTTTTCCCTCATATTTTGTCTATCTGCAAACAGACCCGCAGAGTGTGGATGTGAATATACATCCAACAAAGACAGAGATAAAGTTTGAGGATGAGAGTGTTATTTTTGAGATTCTCAGAGCCTCTGTAAAGGAGGCGATAGGGGAGAATGCCTTTACCCCTGCCATAGATTTTGATATGGAGGGCGTTCCGGAGATTCCCGTTGCGGCAAAGAATGAGTTTTATATACCTCAAACCCCAAAAGTTTCGTACGATCCGCTGTTCAACCCTTTTGTTGAGGAGGGCAAGATGAGACAGTCGAGCTGGAATTCAAAAGAGGAGTGGCCAGAGAGCGGCAGACTCTTTGAAAACGGCAATGGCGGTTTTGCAGAGAGGAAAGGGGGGAGTGTCTCAACTGAGAGTGTCCCAACTGAGAGAGTGTATGAATCAAAACTCTTCAGCGATGAACATATTGGAGACAGAAATTGTATAGTATTCGGGAACAGGTATATCTTTACAGCTGTAAAGTCTGGCTTAATGGTTATTGATATAAAGAGGGCAAACGAGCGGATTTTGTATGAGAGGTTCAAGAACGCCTTTACAGATACAGACAACAGAACAAATACACAGGAACTGCTTTATCCTCAGCATGTAGAGTTGTCCTATGAGCAGGGGCTTGCAGTTGTTCCACATCTTCCCCACCTTAAAAAGCTTGGTTTTGATGTAGAAGAGAACGGCAAGGGTGTACTTACAATGTACGGAACACCTGCCAGCCTAAAGGGAGACAATATTACATTGGAAGAGCTTATAGATGACCTTTTGCAGACAATATCAGAGTCTACCGTTTCTGATTTTCCTATAAAATTGAGAGACAGGCTTATAATGCAATTGGTAGAGAATTTGAGCAGGGGCAGGGGAGAGGTCAACAATACCGAGGCCGGGATGATAATTGATTCTCTTTTTGCCTGTTCAGACCCATACGTAAGTCCTTACGGAGAAAAATGTGTTGCAATAATGCAGCAGGAGGAGTTTAAAAGGTTGTTTTAAAGCTATGCCTTTTGGGGGATAGCCAAATGAAGATGATTAATATAATTTTGTATGTATCAGAATAATTATAGGGCTTTTATGCCTACAGTAACACCTGTGGTAAAGAACATTATTATAATTAACGTAATAATGTTTGTACTTACTCTTTTAAAAGAGGAGTTTATGATTTCAAAGTTTGCCCTTTTCTATATAGGGTCTCCTTTGTTTCAGCCATATCAGCTTGTTACACACATGTTTATGCACGGCAGTTTTACGCATATATTCTTTAACATGTATACCTTCTATTTCTTTGGAGTGGCTTTGGAAAGGGTATGGGGCTCAAAGAAATTTCTTGTGTACTACTTTGTTACAGGAATAGGAGCGGCACTGCTGCATAACGGTGTTACATATTTAGAGGCTTTGCATTATACCTCCATTGGAGATGCCATCTCTCTTAATATGCTCAATATGATACCAACTGTAGGTGCTTCCGGCGCAATATACGGTCTGTTGCTGGCTTACGGAATGCTGTTCCCTAACGACAGGATAATGTTGCTCATTCCGCCTATCCCTTTAAAGGCAAAATATTTTGTAATTATATTCGGTGTGTTGGAACTTCTGTTAGGATTGTCAAATCCGGGCGGAAGCATTGCCCATTTTGCACATTTAGGAGGTATGCTGTTTGGGTTTGTGCTAATACTTTACTGGAAGAAGAATAACAGAATGTACTATTAGACAG
>CAVHKR010000062.1:0-8135 GCA_963636615.1 Acutalibacteraceae bacterium
CTAATTTACTTACATAACTTGTTGCATTACGGCCTATGAGCAGCAACATCTCATCGTTGGTTATTTTATCTTTGTTTAATGTATCTTTTAAATATTCGTAATTGTATGAGCATTCCAAAAAGGCATTGCCCATCTGGTCTGTGGCAAACTCTTTACTGTTATTGTTCTGTGCCACTAAAATATTGCTTAAAGCAATGGCAGATAATTGCAACACAACTATCCGAAAAATCTTTGTACATGCAGCCATAGTCATTCTTTTTATAATTAGTATTTCTTTTGATTGCTGCAAAGTAACATGCAAAAACGATGGCTGTATATTATCGGGAGATTAAGAAGTGTTAACAAATGTTAAAACCACCCCTAAAAGAGGTTGGTAAGATATACAAATTCCTGTACCGAAAGCTGTTCCGGGCGTTTTTCCAATATTGGGTCTTGTATCTCCCTTGCCAACTTGACTGCTATTGGTTTTATTGAATTTCTAATAGCTTTTCTACGCTGGTTAAAACAGGTCTTTACTATCTGTTTAAACAGTTGGGGGTCACAGCCTAAATCCGTGTTCTTGTTTCTGGTAAGCCTTATTACCCCCGATTTCACTTTGGGAGGTGGCAGAAATACATGTTCCGGCACTGTGAAAAGATATTCCATATTGTACCATGCCTGTAGAAGTACGGATAGTATTCCGTACGATTTGTTCCCTGGAGGGCTTACAAGCCGCTCTGCTACCTCTTTCTGCAGCATACATACTACCTGTGGTACTAAATTCGGGTCGTCTAATATCTTAAAGAAAATCTGGGAGGATATGTTATACGGAAAATTCCCTATTATGCTAAACGGCTCTCCTGCAAAAGCATCGTGCAGGTTCATCTGCAAAAAATCCTTCTGCTCCAAAGATGACAATGAGTATGGATATGTTGCCTTAAGATATTCTATAGATTCGGTATCTATCTCCGCCAGCTCCAATCTTAATCTCTCATCCTCTATAAGATACTTGGTAAGCACCCCTGTTCCGGGACCTATCTCCAATACATTATTGGCCGATCTCCCCTCATTCTCTACCCTCAGCGCATCAACTATTCCCTTTGCTATCCCCTCATCTTTAAGGAAATGCTGTCCCAATGCCTTCTTTGCCTTAACTATCATAATATGTACCGTTCTCTTCCCGACAAAATTAGCACTTTTTATCAACAGTACATAGTGCAGGTTATTTGTCGGGACAAAAATCGTTACCGTTTTTAATGTTTTAAACAGCTGATGGGAACTACATAAATTCCGTCCTTACGTTTGAACGCCATGCTTCCTACGGCTGTGAGGATCATCTTGAACGCCGGAGCATTCATTTTGTTAAAATCAATATTCGAAGCTAATTTATTCAAAGACTCAACTCCTTCATCAATTAACTTCTCACCTCCAAGTTTAATTTCTATAAGTCCGTACTGTCCATTACGTAAATGAACAACAGAATCACATTCCAGGCCATTGCTATCTCTGTAATGAAAAACATCCCCATCAAGACTTTGCGCATATATACGCAAATCACGTACAGCCATAGTCTCAAAGAAAAGTCCCATGGTATTAAGATCTTTAACAAGGTCTGCAGGACCGATACCTAATGCTGCTGTCGCTATTGATGGGTCAACATAATAGCGAGTATCACTGGTACGGATAGCAGCTTTGGTTTTTCACCATCAAGAAGAGAATTAGTGTTCATCTCAGCCATAATAAGATTTCTGTTTAAATTGGCCGGGTCTGACACATAATTTATACTCTTTGCGTGCTGTTCTGATGTTGTCGTCTTACCGCACCATTTTGGTCCTTCAACCATAACAGCTCCTGAGGACTTCAGCTTCTTCTGTAAAACAGCATCTACTATACGAGCTTTATATTTAAAGTCAACCATACATTACCTCATTTGCAAACAATGCAAATATGGTTATATTTCTCTAAGACACAAAGAAAAACAACAAAAATTCCGTAAAATGTGGATTATTTTTCCGTAAATTATAGATTAAATTTCCGTAAAATATGGATTTATACAGAAAAAGGTCTAAACTCCAGCACCAATTTTATCTTTTATGAACCATCCACATCATCACACTTTGTTTTTTAAGTAAAATCTTGCCTGATACTATTATAGGTTTATTCAGTAAAATGCTTCCCGACAATTTATCTATCGGGCTAAGTGTGGCCAGATACCAGGCATCTTGCTCTGAAAGTTCAACTACATCCAAGATGCTATCTATTTTAAACCTCTCTGGTAACGGCAACTCTGACGACGAATTTATATTTACCCCTCTGAATCTGTCTTTATTTTTCATTGCACTTAGCGGAATACGAGCGGTATAGCATAGTTGATTGTCATTCGTTTGCGTTACCACAATTTCCACATCAATGCTTGGCTGATAAGGTATAAAGGCCGTTACACCAATCAAAATTAATAGAGTAACTACAATGATCATTACACCATACCGCAACAATATAGGCGGTACCTGCCCAATTATAGAGCGGACCTTTTCACTGCGAAGCTCTGCCCTTTCCTCCCCTTTCAAACGGGAGGATCTCTCAGAAATAATGTTGCCTGTTGTTTTTATCTTATTATCCATATAATTCTCATATATATTTAACTGCCAAGTTCCAACTGGTTTTTCACCAATTCATAATACTTACCTTTATGCAGTGTAAGTTCATCATGCGTACCCGTTTCCACTACCTTTCCACCATCAAGGACAACAATCCGGTCTGCATTTCTTACAGTGCTTAGCCTGTGTGCCACTACTACAACCGTTTTATCTTTATAAAACCCGGCTAAATTTTCCACGATCGCCCTCTCGTTATTGGCATCCAATGCATTAGTCGCCTCATCCAAAAAAATAAACGGTGGATTCTTATACACAGCTCTGGCTATCAATATGCGTTGCCGTTGTCCTTGGCTTATTCCCTGACCATCCTGACCTATTTTTGTATTGTAGCCAAGTGGTAAAGATTCTATATAATCCGCGATATTAGCAACACGTGCCGAATATTGCAACCTGTTCAAATCTATATTATCATCAGAAATAGCTATATTTTTAGCTATACTGTCAGAAAACAGATAGCCATCCTGCATCACTGCACCACATTGGCTGCGCCACCATGACAAACTGAATTTTGACAAATCATTCTTGCCTATCTCTATTTTCCCCTCATTTGGTTCATAATAGCCTAAAAGCAGTTTAACAAGCGTTGTCTTTCCACTCCCGCTCGCCCCAACAATTGCCGTTACTTTACCCGGAGGAATATACAGATTGATATTATTCAGTACATAGTCTGTACTCGCTCCATCATATTTGAAACATAGGTTTTCTATCTTTAATGAGCGCTCTTCCGGAAGATTATTCATGATCCTGTTTTCATTCTCCTCATTCTTTCGGGTATGAATTTCGTTCATTCTATCCAAACTGATACTTACATCCTGCCAACTATAAATAAATCCTATCAACTGTTCAACCGGGCTGTTCAACTGCCCTATGATATATTGAATGGCGAGCATCATTCCCAAGGTAAGGTTACCGTTAATAACGGATGATGCTGCCAAAACTGTTATCACAATGTTTTTCAGTTCATTTATAAAGATACTACCTGCCTCCTGTGTCTGTTGCAATGAAAGTGATTTCATATTCACATCAAACAGGTCTGCCTGCACATCCTCCCATTCCCATCGCATACGTTGTTCACATCCTTGAAGCTTTATCTCCTGCATTCCCGTTATCAGTTGATACACTACATTACGGTTAATGCCCTGTTGTTCAAAATATTTATAATCCAAGATTCTTCGTTTCTTCAAGAAAAACATTATCCATAGCCCATATAGCATGCTACCGGAAAGGAAAACAAAAAATATTGGCACATTGTAGATAAACAGAACTATTCCAAAAACAACAAAACTTAACACAGAAAAGAGCATATTCAGCGTTTGCGATGTAAGGAAATGTTCTATACGGCGATGATCTTCTATACGTTGCAACAAATCTCCTGTAAGTTTCGTATCAAAAAACTTCATGGGAAGTTTCATCAACTTTATAAAGAAATCCGATATAAGCGATATGTTAATTCTGGTACTTATGTGCAACAATATCTTCCTGCGTATAAAATCAATTGCCGTGCGGCTAAATAACAGCATGGTTTGTGCAATAAGGACAAGCCAGACAAATCCTATATCTTTACCATGTATTCCGGTATCCACTATAGCCTGTGTTAGGAACGGAAATACAAGCTGTATAATACTCCCCACAAATAATCCTATTATCAACTGAGTAAAGAAACGTCTGTACTTTACCAAGTATTTCCACAGGAATCTCAAACGGTTTTTCTCCCTTATTGCATCTCCCTCCTTCTCATAAAACTCAGCTGTAGGTTCTAAAAGAAGAACTACCCCTTTCTCTTCCCCTTCTGTCTTGGTGCTTATCCACCCGTTGCAAAACTCCTCCTGAGAATATTTTAACAATCCTTTACCTGGGTCTGCCGTATGAACATCATAGCCGTTTTTTGATCTTTTAATGCCGTACACCACAACAAAATGTTCCTGTTTCCAATGCGCTATGCACGGCAATACCCCCTTTCCCGCCAATTCATTGAACGTTATGCGGCCGCCGATGGTACGAAAACCTATACTCTCCGCAGCTCTGCTAATGCCAAGCAAAGAGACCCCGTCACGGCCTATAAACGAACTCTGTCGCAATCCGCTTATGTCGTACTCTTTACCATAATACCTGGCTATCATTCCAAGGCAGGCCGGGCCGCAATCCATGGCATCAGGCTGGCGAATAAAAGGGAATTTAGTCATTGCTGTTATGTTTCGTTCTCTAATCTGCTTAGTTCAGTACAATTGCTTCAACCTATTCTAATGTTATTTTAATCTGTCTAATATATTTGAATTTGATTCATTACGTTGGAACACATTCTTATAATTATTGAACTTATACGAGATACCAAACCTGAATTGTCTGTCAAACATCCTGTTAAAATTGTAAGTAGAGATATCCTTATACTGTTCCGTACTGCGTTCATTGTTATAAAACACATTATAGCAGGCAATGGTAAAATTGAGCTTATTCTTAAACAACGCAGATGTAAGCACAACGTCCATATTGTATGTTTCGTTTGTCCACGTGTTCATATAGTTATAAGATGTGGAATAATTAAAAACAACTCTCAATTCTGTATTTTTTAATACCTTGGCTTTCTGCTGCACTCTAACCCCTAATTTAGGTTTGTGCTTTTCTACAAAACTGTCTCCAAAAGGTATCCGAGACCAACACTGGTCATACGTTGCGTCAAGCGCCAGCGAATAAAACCCTATCCTACCGTTCCAACCCAAATTGGCAATAAAATTCTTCCTTTTGGGGAAATTATGATATGTAAGTACTGTCTGCTGCTTATCAATATCATATATATCATCCATCATAACAATTGGGTTATCTGCAAAGTCATACTCTAATGCTACATAAAAGTTATACGGCAGACCTACCCTAAACGCCAGCTCGTTCTCTATGTAAGATTTAAGATTAGGATTACCACGCGTGTATTCATATTTGTTTACATAGTGGAGAATTGGATCTCTCTCTCTTATTGTTGGATGAACAGTACTGCTCCTAAAATAGAGCATGAAATTAAGTTCATCGGTAGGTTGATAGCTCAAACTTACAGATGGAAGATATGACCATGGTTTTGAATTTATGCCATCAGATTTGCCGTTATGCTTGTACAGATATTCACAACGTAATCCAACCATATAGCTGAATTTCGCTTTCTCTTGGCCAAAATTCAGATAGAATGCAGCCTGGGATTCCTTTGTATCACTATTTATCTCCGATCCGTTTTTATACTTGGTTTTACCATTATCCCATATCCAAGCAAATTCACCTCCTGCCTCTGCTACCATATCATATTTAAAATTATGCGCGTAATTTGCAGATATATTGGCTGTTTTACTATAAAAAGAACTATTGTATTCTGTATCTATTATATTGTTATTGTTATCTTTCAAAACATAAATTCTCTCTGATAAAATGTTATGTTCATCCTCATTTACGGACGAATAACCTATATTGACATCAAAACTGTTCTTTTCTGTATTGGCATATTTATAGCGCATGATTACATTATGGTTATTATCCTCTGCTGTGCTATTCCCATTAGATTCATCTTTTTCGTAGCCGGTAATATCAAATGTTTCCGGATGGTTGTTATCTGACTTCTTATGTATATATCTGTATTGTAAATCTATAAAGCTATTATCTGATATCCGGTATTTAGGGCTAAGTGTCAACGAGTGTTTTTTTGAGACAAAAAGAGGGCTTTGACTGTATATCCTTTCATACTCTTTATTATCTGCCTTAAGTACGTTCTTGTACACCGTTTCATAATAATTCCGTCCATAATCAAATGAATACCCCAAATAATTAACCCATCTTTTGGTTTTACTATTTATGGCAACGCCTGCGTTGTTTCTAGGTTCTTTACCTATCCTAAAATCATTTAAGACCCGCATGTTGATGTAGTCCTTAACAGATTTTCTTGTTACAATATCAATAACACTCTTCACCTCCCTTGAATAACGGGAAGAGGGCATACGATTAACCGATACCCTTTCTATATCTCGTGGAGACAATTGGTCTAACTCTCCCGGGCGTGGTTTCATACCGTTTATTGTAAATTCAGGGGCACCGCGGCCAATAACTATAATCTTGTCCCCATCTACGGCAAGGCCGGGTAAATGAGACAAGAGGGCGTTCAAATCAAAAGCCTGCTCTCCTATTGTTTTTGGAATTTCGTATTTGTCTTCTCCTGCTACAAATCTATATTTTACATCTGTATAAGCGGTAACCGTAATTTCATTCAAATCTACACTAACAGAGTCCATAATCACCTTCCCTACATCAAAGATTTTAGCATCGTTTGGTATTTCTCTGTATATACTATTAAATCCGTACGCCTCAATATAGAGCAACAGTCTACTATTAGTTGTATTGTTATAGCCTAGTTGGAACGTTCCTTGCTCTGAATAACCCCATGCCACCGATGTGGAATCTTTGGCTTTCATCACCACAACAGCCGCTCCATCTATGCCATTACCACTACTGTCTACAAGTTCTCCTGAAACTACATTTTGAGCCGAAACAGCAGTAGCCACATGAAATACGGTTATATAAATTATAATTTTTAGTAAAATTTTAACATTGTTATAAATTTTCTCCATATTACTAAAATTCATAAGCATTTATCCAAAATATATTGTTTTTTCAATTTTAAACAAACATACGATATATCCTAAACATAATGTATATAGTGGGAATTTATATGGTTCTATTAGGTATTACTTTTTTCGTCCTAACTAAAATACTTTCAGGATCTTTAGCTTGTTGCATTATGTCATATAGTATCTCTAATATGGAATCTATATATTTTCTATCAAATGGGCATCTCTCTCCATCCGAAGAGGCATCTTTAGCAGCAGGACAAAGGCCACCACAAATAGGTAATAATGAACAATTTAAACATATAGGATCATTAAATTTATCATCACCAAAATACTCCCCTGTAAAAAGGTTAACGACACTTACAAAAACGTTAGCATTAACCATTTTTAAAGGTATTGTTATGTATCCGTTTAAATAGTAGCAACTGAAAGTTGTATTCATGCCCATAGGCTTGACAACAGGAACAGTAGTGTTATCTTTAATAATAACAATTTCAATTGGATCGCTATCCTCTGTAGAATGCGCCTGTTCACTGCTTAATATTATTGTATTAGCAATAAGAATAATGATGCAAAATAGCTTTCTCATAATATTTTATTTTGGATGCAAGTTATTACGTTACTGTAATATAACCTAAAAAACGAAGGGAAAATTTCCTTACATCGCATTTGTATATATTTTATAATCAGCTATTTACATGCGCGACAAAACAAATAATCTTACACTCTCTTATATAGATAATTCGGTTAAAAAAAGTGAAGCATGTGGAGGCCTCAAACGATCTATTTTTTGTTTAATCCTGCTCTTTCTAACATATATACTATTAACTTCATCTCCAGTAAAAATACTAATTGCTTTCATTGAAAAACCTGCATACATTAGACAAAGAAATCTATAATC
>CAVHKR010000063.1:0-7997 GCA_963636615.1 Acutalibacteraceae bacterium
GTGCTGTTCCTGTGTGCTACTCCATCTTTTGCGCAGACGATAGGTGAAAAAGAGAATATGCTAGACTATTCAGACAAAAGATACCTTGCAGGCGCTATCCCTATGGAAAACGGGAAAGTGGTCTTTTACAGACAGTTGGATATTACCGGTATTACAACTCAAACTGCAATGGAGCTTACTCAAGAATGGGCAAAAGTAACACTTGCCGCCAACGGTTACAACAGCAAGGTGTACGATATTGACAATAATGCAGGTACGCTTATAATGAACATAGATGGTGACCTTATCTTTAAATCATCTGCCTTTCAGTTGGATAAGGCTACAATAGCCCTTATTCTGGATATTAAGTTCAATAACAACAGATGTATGCTTACATTCAAGAATATAAGGTATCTGTATGCAATAAATCCTAACAATGAAAACAGAGATGTAATCATGGCCGACAACTGGATTACAGACAAGGAGGCTCTTAACAAGGCAGGAACAAAGATGTATGCCATGAACGGCAAATTCAGGATACGGACAGTACAGCTGATTGACTATCTTACAGAGTCTCTACGCAATGAACTTAATGCAAGGAATATAAAGAGCAGTGATGTAGGTCTTTCCGCTACTGCAGAGGCTGTTGCAGATACCGCTTCTGCCCCAATTGATGCTAAAGCTGCCGTTGCAGAGAGCGCAAAAACAAATACAGAGACCGCTATTGCAAACAAAACTACATCTGATGTAAATACCGGTACACATACTGTTAAACACTATAATTTTGTAAAGGATATGACTGGTTTTGAAAAAATCTCTCCATTAGAGATAGAGGGTAATGCCATTAAGATGATTTCAAAAGACTGGATGCTTGTTACAGCAGGAGCCGAGAGTGACTTTAACATGCTCACAGCCAGCTGGGGCGGATTGGGCGAGCTATACAACAAGCCCGTGGCTATCTGCTTTATAAGACAGGACAGGTACACATTCAACTATATAGACAACGGAGACACATTCACCATAAGTTTTTACTCAGAAGATTTTAGGGAGGTACTAAACTACTGCGGCTCAGCTTCAGGCAGAAACGAGGATAAAGTTAAAGGGAGCCGCCTAACCCCACTTATGCTTCCAGGCAACAAAGGTATTGCTTTCAGACAGGCCAATCTCATAATTGAGTGTAAAAAATTAGTAAGCATGCCAATAACTCCCGATGCCATTAATCAACCGGATATTAGAGCAGAGCGTACCAAATATCCGCTCCACAAAATGTTTATAGGGGAGATAGTAGCTGTATATAAAAAAAGATAGAGAGAGACATAGCTTCAGAGTTTATAGCAAAATTAAGGCTGACCGGTAGCTTTTGGTCAGCCTTAATTTTGTAGTTGAAGTCTCTGTATCATCAGAGTTTTTTACCGGCCAGCTCAGAAAGCTGAGATCTCTCCCCATGGAGCAGATGCACATGTGCAAACAGCTCCTCCCCTGTAAGTTTGTCGTTAAGATGGGTAAGTCCGTTAGACCATTTGTCGAGGTATGGCTGATCTATCTGGTCTATATCTCCTGTCAGCACTATCTTGGTTCCCTGGCCTGCACGGGTGATAATGGTCTTAACCTCGTGAGGTGTAAGATTTTGGGCCTCATCTATGATAAAAAAGACATTGGAGAGAGATCTGCCCCTTATATATGCTAAAGGAGAGATAAGCAGCTTCTCACGCCTGAGCATATCCTCTATCTTTACATTCTCTTTAGAGGTATCTCTAAAGTTCTTTTTAATTACAGATAGGTTATCGTAAAGAGGAAGCATATATGGCTCTATCTTCTCTTTTGCATCGCCCGGGAGAAATCCTATCTGCTGATTCTTTAAAGGAATTACAGGTCTTGACAACAGGATCTGGTCATAACTGTCTGACTGCGCCAATGCCGCAGCCAATGCCAATAACGTCTTTCCTGTTCCGGCTGTTCCGGTGAGTGTAATAAGCTTGATGTTAGGATCCATTAAAACATCTATTGCAAAAGCCTGCTCCTCATTCCTTGGTGATATGCCGTAAACAGTTTGCGGTTTTACACACAATATGCTTTTTGTTGCCCTGTTATATCGCCCTAAAAGGTATTTCTTTCTGACAGGGTCACTTACAGATATGCTAAAATTCTCGTTTTCAAGGGCCGGAATAGAGTAATTATCGGGAAGCTTGAACCTGAAAAGCTGGTTGTTAAGAGGAAGAGGAAGCCTCATCTCATTTACAGATGCCCCTTGCGGATTGGTTGCAATCTCATCCAAAAAGTGCGGTGCAATCTCTTTAACGAACTCAACGTTGTTCTGCTGCTTCTCTATCTTGTTGTCCTCTATTCTGTCTGTCAAATAATCCTGAACAAACATCCCAACGGCCTTGGCTTTCATTCTAAGATTAATATCCTTGGTAACAAGAGCTACTGTTCTGTTAGGATAATTATTTCTATACCAAATACTTGTCGAAAGGATTCTGTGATCAGGAATATCTTCTGTAAAACAATCCTTAAGTTCTTTTGGGAACGGATGGGCAAGCGATATGGAGAGTGTTCCCCTACCCTTTCCGAGTGGGTAACCGCTTCCGTTGTAGAGTCTTGGATCCGATATCTTGTCTAATAATCTCACAAACGACCTTGCATTTCTGCCAAGCGTGTCGTTAATCTTCTTAAACTTGTCTAACTCTTCCAATACAGTAATTGGGATTACAAGGTCGTTCTCCTGAAAGTGGTAAATGGAACGGCTGTCATGCAAAACAACGTTTGTATCAAGCACAAAAATCTTAGGCAATTTTCCCATAACTATGTCTTTAACTGTGTATAATCATATAATTTTTCCGCAAGTTATAACTTTCACTTTGGCATTTACATTAGTCTTCATTAGATCTTGATAGCCAACACTATAGTTTAAAGTTCGCTTAAGCGCAGCTTTTCCTCGCTATGGCAAAGCACAAACAAGTTTGTCTTTGCTCATTTGGCTTACAGAAAAGGTTTATAGTCAGTTTACCAGCTTAAACTTCTAACTTTCTATACTCCTCTTTACCCTCTCTACTTTTAAAGATTGTCAACGCTAACGCCAATGCCAACGCTTCTTTACTTTCTTTACTCTCTATAAACTATAAACCATAAACTCAATCAAGGCCAACGCTAACGCCAAAGCCAATGCTGTAAACACATCATTGCTTCCTTCTGCAGACACAGCCATAAAGTTACAAAAAAATGCAATTAGATTTATTGTTCCAAAAGTATGTAGTTATTGCCTGATATTAGAATTGTTGTTGTCACTATAACTGTTTCAATTTCTTGCAACTTTCGTTTTACAGTACAGCTGCAATATTTTTTATTTTGGACAGCCGCTCCATAAAAGAAACATCCTTTCGTATATTTTGCATATTGTATTTCATCTGAAGTCTAAGCAAAGGCTCGGCATTAACGCCAAGAGCAGCCTCAAACAACATTGCCGTTTTTTCTGTTAACGGCCGCTTTTCATTTAATATCTCATTTAAAGCCGAATATGCAATTCCCATCTCTTTTGCCAACTGGCACTGTGATATTCCTCTGTACTCTATCTCATCTTTAAGAATAGCCCCGGGATGTGTTGCAAAAGCCGCCGTTAAATCATTAGCCACCATCTCCTGCTTATTTATAATATTAGCCATTTAATTCTATTTATAGTGGTTAGACAAATCTGTAATATTGCAAATAGTAGCAATCATCTTTCCATTCTCCATTTCTTCTTCAAACTCAATGCGATATTGATCATTTACCCTCACAGAAGATAAACCTAACTTATCACCGATTAGATGTTCATAATTCAAAGATTTATATTTAGCAAGTCCTAAAATGCTATCTTCTGCAATCATCAAATCTATCACTCTAATATATTTTTTCACTATTTGAGGTTGGTAGCAATGCTTCTTATCGGCTTTTCCACTAACATACAAATCTCTCAAATAAGCCTTACTGAAGTTGACTTTCATTGTTCTACTATATTACAACCGCAAAGATATTAAAAATATTTATCTTCACAAATTTTGTGAAGATAAATCTAAATAAAAAGAACAAGTGCAAGGCTTGCGAAACCATTTCACAGACACATGCAGAAGTTAAATAAAAAGCGCCAATACAAGGCCTGCGAAATCATTCAACACCGGAGCATACTACAGTATGTGAGGATTTGAATGATGAGCATAACGCAGTAGTAGCCTTTTTATTTAATCTTCTCACACCATTGGCGAGCCGCAATGAACATACCAACCCACGGCGTCACCTCATCCATAGCATCACCATTATAATAAGCCCAGTTCCAAGGTCTTAGACAACGTTCAGGATGCGGCATCATAGCAAGATGACGACCATCTGCACTGACTATACCGGCAATAGCGTATGGAGAGCCGTTAGGATTGGCAGGGTATGAATTATAGTTATACCTTACGGCCACCTTGAATTTGCTCCAATCCGGAGCACCATTCTGAGCAGGGAACGAGAATTTACCCTCTCCATGAGCCACCCATATTCCCAACTTACTGCCAACTAAAGGGGCAAGCATTATAGAAGGAGAATCTTCTACTGTCACTCCAACGAACGTACTTTCAAATTTGTGAGAATCATTGTGAACCATCTTTGGAGAAAGCTCCCTCTCGGCAGGAGTTATAAGCCCAAGTTCGGCCATAAGTTGACAACCGTTACATATACCAAGACTTAACGTATCCTCACGAGCATAGAACTCGTCAATCGCAACCTTCGCCTTAGGATTATAAAGGAATGCACCTGCCCAACCCTTAGCTGAACCAAGAGTGTCTGCATTTGAGAAACCTCCAACAAACACAATCATTTTCACCTCCTTAAGAGTCTCGCGCCCGGAAATAAGGTCTGTCATGTGTACATCCTTAACCCTAAATCCGGCAAGATGAAGCGCCCATGCCATCTCCCTGTCTCCATTAGAACCTTTCTCTCTAATGATTGCAGCTACAGGAGCGTCCCTTTCAGCACACTTTTCTCCAATAGTACTATCTATCCTCCCTACAAAATTTGCAGGAAACTTATACTGCAACGGCTGTTTGCTGTAATTTATATACCTGTCGTTTGCGCATTTAACACCAACCTGTCTTATATCAAACAGATAAGATGTCTTAAACCAAAGATCTCTCAAATGATCTATATCTAAAGAGAGCCCTGCCGGATTCTCCCCTTTAATAGCAAAATCACTTATTACAACCTTTCTCACAGGAAGAGGGGTACCTATAAACATAGCCTTAGGTGCGGTAGCCTCAATCTCTGCCAAAATAGGAGAAGTAACGACATTAATAATGTTAGAGATCTCATCCAGTTTGTCTGCATCAACCTGCATTACAACACCAGGAGCCTCACTAAAGAGCATCTTAAAGATGAGCTCTTTAGATGTCTTGCCTTTATCTGCAAAACATTTTGTACCGCAAGCAGCCTCGGCCACCTGTGCATACATATTAAGTATCTTGCCATTGATTGCCAAACCTCCGTCTACGTTAGGGAATGTCATCTCCAACAGTGTGGTAATAAGACCTCCGGCAGATATATCATGACCTGCCAAAACCAATCCTTTATCCACTAATTGCTGAACGGCATTAAAGCACTTGGCAAAGTATGTACTGTTGGTAACATCCGGCACAGAATTACCAACATGTCCCATTACCTGAGCCAAAGCGGAACCTCCAAGCGCAGTCGCAGAGGCCTGTTCAAACTTATCTACTCTGCTAAGTCCGCTTACAGGTGTTGTAAACGGCATATACAGAATAACCGAATTCTTGGATTCTTTAATTTGCGGAGTTACAACCTTTCTAACATCTGTTACAGGTGCAACAGTTGATATGATTAACGTACCCGGAGAGATAACTGTCTCTCCATTAGGATACTTTTGTGTCATACTCATTGAGTCTTTGCCGGTTGGTATGTTTATTCCCAACTCGCAGGCAAAGTCAGACGCTCCCTTAACAGCCCGGTACAGTCTGCTGTCCTCCCCCTCATTACGGCACGGCCACATCCAATTGGCACTCAACGACACTCCTTTAAGACCATCTTTCAGTGGCGCCCATACGACATTGGTCAATGCTTCTGAAATTGCAAGCCTGCTACCTGCAGCACTATCTATAAGGGCTGCCATTGGGGCATGCCCCATAGATGTTGCAACACCTTCATTTGTATCGTATCCAAGAGCTATGACACCTAAATCGTTAAGGGGTAATTGTATCTCTCCGCAAGTCTGCTGGTGGGCTATCAGCCCAGATACAGACCTGTCAACTTTGTTGGTAAGCCAATCTTTGCAGGCTACGCTCTCTAGCTGAAGTACCTGCTCAAGATAAGAGAGGAATTTATCGGGAAGCGGAGAAAGAGGCTCAAACTTATAATCCTTGGTAATATCTTTCATATAGGTTTTAGGAGCACTGCCAAACATATCTGACATCTGCAGATCTATTGCAGCTTCCCCTGTCTTCTTATTTTTCAGGGTAAAATTATGCTTTCCCGTAGTCTCTCCAATGACATACATTGGGGCACGCTCCCTCTCTGCAATAGCCTTAAGTTCAGCTACATTTTTTTCATCCATAACCAATCCCATACGCTCCTGACTCTCGTTGCCTATTATCTCTTTAAGACTTAGTGTTGGATCTCCTACAGGCAGCTTGCTTATATCTATAGTGCCTCCTGTCTCCTCAACCAACTCAGAAAGGCAGTTCAGATGCCCTCCTGCACCGTGATCGTGAACAGAAACTATTGTGTTTACATCATTTTCCGATACCGCCCTTATTGTATTGTAGACCCTTTTCTGCATTTCGGGATTTGAACGCTGAATAGCATTAAGTTCTATGGCATTTGAAAAAGCACCTGTATTAACAGAACTTACTGCGCCCCCTCCCATTCCAATTCTATAGTTGTCTCCACCCAGCAGCACAACCTTGTCTCCAACCTTAGGTGTCTCTTTTATAGCATCCCTTCTCTTTGCGTAACCAATTCCGCCGGCAAGCATTATGACCTTGTCAAAGCCAAACTTCTTAATCTCATCTGCCTCGGCGGTTAACAGACTTCCGCAGATGACCGCCTGTCCAAATTTGTTTCCAAAGTCGCTGGCTCCGTTTGAGGCTTTTGTAAGTATCTCTTGAGGTGTCTGATACAACCATTTTCTTGGCTCTTTATACTCCCAACTCCTTGGTGTTAGCAACGCCTCTGCAAGGTTATCCTCTTTGGCCTCTGCCATATCTGCAGCTAAATCTTTTGTTGTTACCGCCCTATTTATACCCGGAGTCTCCTCTATTTTATTGTCGAACCTTGGATAAGAGGTTATGTAACACGCTGTTCCTGCTATAGGAAAGCTTCCTTTACCTCCTGCTATACGGTCTCTAATCTCTCCGCCACTGCCTGTAGCCGCTCCGTTAAATGGCTCAACAGTCGTAGGGAAATTATGTGTCTCAGCCTTTAAGCTTATGACTGTCTCCTCATCCTTTACTACAAAGAAATCCGGCTTGCTACCGCTCGCAGGGTGGAACATTCCAATCTTTGGGCCCACTATAAACGCACAATTGTCTTTGTATGCACTTACAATGAGGTTTGGATTCTCTATACTTGTCTTTTTAATCATCTTAAAAAGAGAGCTTTCCATCTCTTTGCCATCTATAATGAAGACTCCGTTGAAAATTTTATGACGGCAATGTTCGCTGTTCACCTGAGAAAATCCAAATACCTCCGAATCTGTGAGCGGCCTGCCAATCTTCTCGCTAAGTGATTTAAGATACTCTATCTCCTCTGTATTGAGGGCTAACCCTTCCTCTTTATTATATGCCTCAAAATCTGTTATATACCTTATTGGAGCAGGCTTGGCGTCTACCGTAAATATCTCTTGGTCTAACCCGTTGTAGACACGTTGAAGCATCTTGTCATAAACAGGATTGTCACAGTCTGAATGTATAAACTCCTCTATCCGTCTAATCCCTTTTATGTTCATATTTTGGGTTATCTCAACTGCTGTTGTACTCCACGGTGTTATCATC
>CAVHKR010000064.1:0-7748 GCA_963636615.1 Acutalibacteraceae bacterium
GGTTAGCGCAAATTTACAAAAATAAAATCTCTAATCCGGCACATTAAAGATTATTCACATACCATACAGTAAGGATGATGACCCAAAGGTAGTAAAAAATATAGTTTCATCCAAGAAATAGAGATTACACATAGGGGACTTAACGCATTATAGTACAAATAAAAAGGGAATAATAATCTTTAATGTGCCGGATAAAAGGAGATTGACAACCAATATAATTATTTAAAAATAACCTATGAAAAGAAAATTATTATTTATGCTTACATGCATGTTACTATGCGTAGGCACAGCCATGGCTCAGATTACCAAAGTTACAGGTATGGTAACTGAGGCCAACGGAGAGCCTGTAATAGGCGCAACGGTCTTTATTAAAGGGACCACCGTAGGAACTTACACAGAGGCAGACGGTTCGTTTGTCTTGGATAGAGTCCCTGCCGGTGCAAAGACAGTAGTGGTTTCATTTATCGGGATGCTTACACAAGAGCTTCCTATAGCTGCAAATATGAAGGTTGTTCTTCAGCCCGATTCAGAACAGCTTGATGAGGTGGTAATCTCGGTTGCGTACGGTAGCGCAAAGAAATCATCGCTTACAGGTGCAATCTCTGCCGTTAACAAGGAGCAGATAGAGAAACGTCCTACATCTAACATTGTAGCAACATTGGAGGGTACAACATCTGGTATTCAGGTTAACAGTACAATGGGACAGCCGGGAGAGGATCCATCTGTAAGAATACGTGGTATAGGTACTGTAAACGGAAGCAGTTCTCCGCTTTATGTTATAGACGGAGTTCCTTTTGGTGGAAATATTTCCGATATTAATCCAACAGATATAGAGAGTATGTCTGTACTGAAGGATGCTGCATCATGTGCACTGTATGGTAACAGGGCATCTAACGGTGTTATCCTTATAACAACAAAACAGGGAACATCAGATAAGATACAGATGGAGCTTAAGATTAATCAGGGTACATATACGAGAGGTATAAAGGAGTATAAGAGACTTAACGCATACCAGTATATGGAGGCTGCATGGCAGAATATGAGAAATGCCCGTATTACAGCCGGTGATACTCCTGCAGCAGCTGCAGAGTATGCAAACAAAAACCTTATTTCAGAGACACTCTATCTTAATATATTCAATCAGCCGGATGAGGGGCTGTTTGATGCAAACGGTAAATTGGTATCGGGGACAAGCATTCTTCCTGGATATGCAGAGGACCTTGACTGGTATGATGCAACTATCCGTGCAGGTTACAGGCAGGAGTATGTTGTAAGCGGTAATATGGCAACAGACAAATCTAGCATGTACTTCTCTCTTGGGTCGTTGGATGAGAATGGTTATGCAAAGAACTCCTCTTTCAACAGGTTGTCTGCACGTACATCTATCTCGCTTACCCCTGTAAAATGGTTAAAGGCAGGTTTGAATATCTCCGGTACACATCAGAAGTCAAATGCTACCAATGGTAATGGAAGCGGGTCTGCAAGTTATACCAACATCTTTATGTATGCACGTAATATTGCTCCTATCTATCCTGTACATCTTCATAATGCAGATGGTACATATATCTTGGATGAGAGTGGGAATAAACAGTATGACCCGGGTTCATATACCAATGCAGATGGCGAGATTATTCTAACTCGTAACCAGTATAAGGACAGGCATGTTGCATGGGAGAATGAGCTTGATATGGATAAAACCTACAGAAATACCATGCAGGGTATAGCATACGTAGATATTAAATTCCTAAAACATTTTACATTTACGGTTAAAGGGGATCTGAATGTACG
The DNA here is from genome assembly GCA_963636615.1 of Acutalibacteraceae bacterium. GTDB lineage: Bacteria > Bacteroidota > Bacteroidia > Bacteroidales > UBA932 > Egerieousia. Next base: position 1,789 of record CAVHKR010000064.1, read on the forward strand.
TACAAGCGATACCCAGACATATAACAATGCTACAATTGGAGATGGTAAGGGAAACAACGGTAGGGCTTCGAGAACAAAATACCGTTATAAAAACTATACTGCCCAGGAGTTGTTAAACTGGAACAACACATACGGGAAGCACTTTGTAGATGCAATGGTTGCCCATGAGAGCTATGTATACAACTATAATTACGAATATGGCTACAAGACTACAGAGGTGTTTACCGGCAAGACCAATCTTTCTAACTTCACCGATATTACCTCTCTAACAGGATATGACAACAATTATCGTACAGAGAGTTATTTTGGACGTATCCGTTACAACTATGATAACAGATACAACTTGGAGGTATCTTACAGAAGAGATGGTTCATCGAGATTTGCAAAGGATAACCGCTGGGGTAATTTCGGCAGTGTCGGTGCAAACTGGATTGTAACTAATGAGGAGTTTATGAAGTCTGTTAAATGGCTCGACAATTTAAAGCTGCGTGCAAACTGGGGACAGGTTGGTAACGATGCCGGAGCAGGCTACTACGGATATATGCCATTGTACACATCAAGCCAGAACGCCAATAAGGGTGCGTACTATCTTTCACAGTATCAGAACTTAGATCTAAAATGGGAGACCGGTGAAGCATGGGGTGTTGGTATTGAATCGAGAATGTTCAACAGATGGAACTTTGCCATTGAGTATTTTGACAAGCGCAACAAAGACCTTTTGTTTGATGTTTATCTTCCTCTTTCGGCAGGCGCCAACTCATCATCCTCTGCAACAGCCACTATTACACAGAATATTGGAACAATATCTAACAGAGGTATTGAGATAAACACAGATGTAGATCTTTACAAGAACAGAAACTGGACAGTAAATTTCTCTGCTAATGCGTCATTTATAAAGAATAAAATTGTTAAACTGCCGGAGCAGAACAAGGATGGTATCATATCCGGGGCATACAAGATAGTTGAGGGCAAGAGCCGTTACGAGTTCTTTATCCCAACATTTGTGGGTGTAGATCAGATGACAGGTAGCTCTTTGTACGAGCTTAATTTAGATGATTACTATGTTAAGGTGTCTGATACAGAAATACTTGGTAATGCAGATGGTACAGATATTACAAGCAAGGCTGTAAAGATTGGCAATAACTACTATTCTCCAAACTATACATACGCAAAGAGGAGCTTCCAAGGCTCTGCTCTTCCTAAGGTGTTTGGTAGTTTTGCAGCAAATGTTGCATACAAATCATTATCATTCTCTGCAATGTTTACCTACTCGTTGGGAGGAAAGGTGTTCGATGGTGTGTATGCAGATTTGATGAGTAGCGGTAGTGCGCCAAGCAGCTTGCATGCTGATGTTCTTAAATCTTGGAGTGGTGTTCCCGATGGGATGACAGAGGATTCTCCAAACAGGATAGATCCTAATGGAATCCCTATGATTAACAATGCAAAAAGCTCGGAGAATAACACAACCTCTACCCGTTGGCTTACAAAATCTGATTATCTGATTTTAAAGAATATTTCACTTAACTATACTCTTCCAAGGAGATATGTTAACAAGATGGGACTTCAGGGGATAAGTGTGAATGTTACCTGTGAGAACCTATTTTCTCTTACTGCAAGACAGGGTATGAACCCTCAGCAGTCATTCAGCGGTTCACAGTCTAACTACTTGGTTACCCCAAGGGTATTCTCTGCAGGTGTTAATATCAAGCTATAATTATTGAATACTATATAAATGAAGATTAATATGAAAAAGATAATATATCTATTAAGCTTGCTCTTGGTATTAAACTCATGCGCAAGTGATTTCTTGGACACAGAGCCACAGGCAAGTGCAGATACAGGGGTTATATTTGCAACTACGGATAATGGTAAATTGGCAATTAACGGTATCTGCAAGATGATGGTTGTACAGTACCTTAGTACGCAAGGGATGAATGGTGAGGGAACCATTAAGACTTGGTATAACAACTATAGAAGTGATGATTTTCAGAAATGTAACTTAACAGGATGGGCTACTATATGTAATGCAACCTATCATAATGAGAATAACGCATCTATATATACATACTATCCATGGTTCTATTATTATAAACTTATAGGTAATGCAAATGCAGTTGTCGTTAATATAGATAATGCATCGGGACTTGAGGCCGATAAACAATTCCTTAAAGCGCAGGGCCTTACATTTAGAGCTTATTCATACTTTATGCTAAGCCAGCTGTATTGCAAACGCTGGGTAGACAGCAACAACGGAGCAAGCAGAGGTCTGCCGTTACGATTAGACCTCTCAACAGGAGATTTGGCAGCCTCAACTCTTAGTGAGGTTTATGCAAGGGTATATGAAGATTTGGATGAGGCTATAAGACTATTTACTGCATCGGGAAAAGACAGGGATAAAGGTGATAACTACAGCCCTAACCTTAATGTTGCCTATGCTGTTTATGCACGTGCAGCCCTTACTCGTGAGGATTGGACAAATGCTGCCAAATATGCGGCTCTTGCAAGAAACGGGTATCCTTTAATGAGCAACAGTGAGTATGTAGACGGAGGTTTCAGCACACCTAACAGCGAGTGGATATGGAGTTGCTACAGCGCTACTGATCAGACATTGTACTATTATTCATTTTATGCGTACCAGGCCAGCAATTCTAATGCGAGCATTTGTAGGAACTACCCTTGTGCCATAAGTAAGGAACTTATAGATCAGATCCCTGAAACAGATGTTAGAAAGCAGATGTACCTGATTCCTACAGGGAATGAGATGACACAGTTTAGTACATCTACAGGAAAGGTAACTGTTAATTCAGCTTTGGCTAAGAGAGCATGGAACACTTATGGTTCTAAATTGTATAGTACAAGCACATTGTTTGCCTATATGCAGTTTAAGTTCCAGGCAACTGACCTACCGGGAATTGGACATATAAACAATATCCGGTCTGCAGAGATGTACCTTACAGAGGCAGAGGCTTATTGCCATATAGCAGGTAAGGAGGCAGATGCTCAGAGACTTTTAGTGGAACTTAACAAAGAGCGTAATCCACAATATACCTGTGATAAAACAGGTGATGAGCTTCTTAAAGAGGTTAAACTGTACAGAAGATTTGAGCTTTGGGGAGAGGGATTTGGATGGTTTGATTACAAACGTTGGAAAGATACTATAGTGAGAAAGACATTTGCAAATGGTGGTAGTTTCCACGCTCAGTTTGCTGTTACAGTAAAGCCTGAGGAGGGTAACAACTGGTGTTGGGTTTATCCGGCAAGGGAGATAGATTACAATGGGTTGATAGATAGTAGTATAGAGTAATACAGGTTGTTTTATTAGTTAATAAACGGAGGGAGGTGACATTAAAACGTGTCACCTCCCTCATTTTTTAGGGTATTTTACAAGGTGATTCTTACTCCAAGGTTAAAGTTTCTGCCCTGTCCCCAATATCCTGTAAAACTTTCGACAGAATGAGATGCCCCGTCTTTTCCTCTCTCGATATAGAGTTCATTAAAAAGATTGTTAAGATTAAAGAAGAGATCAACCCCTTTTGCACCATACAGACAGTTTGTGGCACTCTTGGAATACAACTGCATGGTACATTGCAGATTGAAAAGGTGATATGACGGTATTCTGTAAGTCCCGTAGCTGTTCTCCTCTGTCATTGAAGATGGTTCAAAATCTGCCCAATATCTTGTGTTATATTGCCATAGGGCTGTAATAGTGAGACTGTTTAGCATATTGTGCAGACAGCTGTTACAGGATACAGTTCCTGCCAATATCTGTTTAAGAGGCAATACTCTGAGTTTACCCCCAATCTGGCTTTGAGGAGAATCGCCAACAGGCAGGTTATTGCTGTAGATATCTATCTTAGAGACCTCTTTGCCAGAATATGGGTCATACAGGGTTGCATGTACATTGTTTTTCCATCTCCACACGCCATGCGATGCATATACGGAGACATGTAGCCAGCTGTTAAAGTTATGATAGGCATCAAGTTCTACCCCGTAGTGCTCTGCATTTAGCCCTGTTATCATAAACTTGTACGCTTCACCATTATCTAACGGCTTGTATGAATTGCTCATGATGGCCTTGTCTCTCCAGTATGTGTAATATCCGTTTATCTCAACGGCTCCCCTGGCATATACATATCTGTAGCCTGCTTCTGTTAAGATATTTCTCTCATTCTTAACATCTTTGCTTATCTCATTGTTGCCGTTTGCAAAATAGACACTGTAATAGGGTATTCTGCCGATATATCCGGCATTGAAATATATGGAGTGATTGCCATACGGTTTGTAAAGAACTCCCCCTTTAACGGAGCCTCCTGTGCCGTGCGCCCAATTGGAATAGATGTTGTCACAATAGTTATATTTGTCCCATCTCTTTATGTTGCTTATATTGAGCGATGCTCCTCCTGTAACAATAAGTTTGCCGGTTGGGTTGTATTCTGTCTGCGCATATAGAGTTCCGTAATTGGAGATTCTGCCGTTGTGGGTTCTTATATAGTCTCCAACCTTTTTTATAGGATTTCTGCCGTTTACCCCCATCAGGGAGTTTTGGGCATAATCCTCATACCAGTATTCTCCTCCAAGCAGATCTGTAATCTTCTCTTTCTCCCATGTCCGGTAGTGCATATAATGTACGCCGGCCTCTAAGGATATGTTGTTTGGGAGAGCCAGAAGAAGAGAGCTTTTTGCCCCGTATTGCCGATGCCCAGCAAGATAATTGCTCATTATATTTTTAGCACTACCCTCTTTGCCCTGTAGGGCAGATACAGAACCGGCAGCTTTATTATCGGCCACTACAGCGTCCCAATCTATATGACCCTCTTTCTGGTAGGCAATAATCCTTTTCCCTTTACTCTCAGACCAATAGCCGCCCCCCTTTGCTGTTGCAAAATAGACAGCACTGTTAACCTGCATGGAAATAGAGCCAATAGTGCTCTTGTATGAATGGTTAAGGGTAAAATAGGGCTTAAAATAGTTGTTTTTGCCAATAGTCCTTGCATATCGGTTGCCCTTTTCATCTGTATAGTAGCCCCAGTTCTTGTTGTAGCCTCTTCCGTATTGCTCTATCTCTGTTAATGTTAGCCTTGTATTCCTCTGCTCGTGCTTTTCAGGAGAGCCTAATGCTGTAAACAGGAAACTGTGCTTCTTGCCAATCTGTTTGCTTACACTTGCCATGTACGAGAATGAGTTTACATCTGTCATCTCAACCCATCCTTTGCCCCATACATACGAACCCATTAAAGAGAATGCCCAACCTCTCTTCAACTTGCCGCTGCCAACCTCTATATTTACCTTTTTTGTTCCGCTCTTGGTAACACTTAGTGTTGCCGCCGCAGAACTCTTTTCAGAGGGGCTTTTTGTTATAATATTAACAGTTCCTCCAACTGAATTGTCTGCAATCATAGAGCCTCCAATCCCCTTTTGCAGCTGAATCTGAGCCGTAGCATCTGACAGCCCCATCCAGTTGTTCCAGTACATGCTTCCGCTTACAAGACCCGTAATTGGAATACCGTTGAGCAGCACAGATATGTTTTCCTGTTTGTAGCCTCTTATGTTGAGCTTTGCATCCCCGTAGCTGCCGGATTCACTTGTAGAGTATACTCCCGGGATCTCCTTTAGCAACTCAGGGAATGTTTTTCCCGTGGAGCTTACCGCTATCTCTGCTGCGGTAACGGATTGTAGCCTCATTGGAGATTTATGGCTGTTTTTCATATCTGCCCACAATGTAATCTCGTTAAGCAGAATGGCTTTGTTGGTGCTGTCTGTGAGCAGGCTGTCTTGCCTCTCGTTAGCCTCTTCAGCCGATTTGTGAGTACTAATTGATTTTATTCTGCTTCCCGATAGGTTTTGCGGAAGCATACAAGATGCCAATAGCAACGCTATTAGCGGTGAGAATTTTTTTGGTTTCATTTTTTTGATATTAAATAAATAATTAAAAAATGAACCCAGGACCATACTGTTGTTAC
>CAVHKR010000065.1:0-7644 GCA_963636615.1 Acutalibacteraceae bacterium
CAGTTGGGGTCTGGGGCATCTTTATCTTCATTAGCTTTATTCCGGAGCCTTCCAACTCTTTTGCTGCCTGTACAAAGTATCTCGAATCTGTCCAAAGAGCGGCATCCGTAGCTGTAACTGCAAGCGTACCGGCAGAGCCTGTAAACCCGCTCATCCATTCCCGTGCCTTAAAATGATCCTGGACATACTCCCCAAAATGTTCACAATTCGACGGTACAATAAATGCGGAGAGTCCCTTGCCGGCAAGATATCTCCGCATTCTGTCCATACGTTGTGAAATAGTAATTTCTATTTCATTATTCATTATAACAGTGATTCTGAATTAAGATTCTTTCTCTCAATATCTTTATAATAGTTTACAGTACCAACTTTAAGCTCAATTGTTGCAGCATCATCACAAACAATAATCCCCTTCTGGTGCATCTGCAGAATACTCACTGTCCACATGTGGTTTACCGCACCTTCAACAGCCTGATACAGCGCACGCGCCTTGTTATGCCCATTTACCAATATCAGCACCTCTTTAGCATCCATGATTGTTCCAACACCAACTGTAAGAGCTGTTTTAGGAACCTCATCTATATTGTTGTTAAAGAATCGGGAGTTTGCTATTATCGTATCTGTTGTAAGAGCTTTAACCCTTGTCCTTGATGTTAGAGAGGATCCGGGTTCATTGAACGCTATATGTCCGTCCGGCCCTATTCCACCCATAAACAACTCAATCCCACCGTAAGATTTTATTTTGTCCTCATACCTTTGGCACTCCTCATTCAGGTTTTTTGCATTCCCGTTAAGGATATTGATATTTTCCGGCTTTATGTTAACATATTTAAAGAAGTTGTTGTGCATGAAGGAGTGGTAACTCTCCGGGTGAGACTCCGGAATACCTATATATTCATCCATATTAAATGTAACAACATTCTCAAAAGATACCTTACCGCTTTCGTATAGATTTATAAGTTCCTTGTATGTTCCAAGAGGTGTAGAACCGGTTGGCAATCCCAATACAAAGGGTTTGGCTTTTGTAGGGCCAAAAGCATTTATCCTGCTAACAATGTATGCGGCAGCCCACTGGGAGAGTTGCGTATACGACTCCTGAATAATTAATCTCATATCTGACTTTTTAATAAATATTTCGCATTTTCAATTGCAGCCTCAGACAGCTCCTCTCCGCTAAGCATTCTGGCTATCTCCATCACCCTTTCCTGCGGTGTAAGTATCTTTAGCTTAGACTTTGTCTGTCCCCCCTCTGTCTCCTTGTAAACAAGTATATGCGTATCCCCCTTTGATGCAATCTGAGGGAGATGCGTTATTGAGAATATCTGCATATTCTTTCCCATATCACCAATCAGCAACCCCATCTTATCTGCAATCTTGCCGGAAACGCCGGTGTCTATCTCGTCAAATATCATGGTAGGCATACCGGTGTACTTTGCCATAAGCCACTTTATACAGAGCATTAATCTCGATAACTCTCCCCCCGAAGCAGCCTTTTGCACAGGCGCGGGTGCTATCCCCGTGTTGGCACTGAACAAAAACTCAATCCTGTCTTTACCATTATGACCATATTCATCTGTGGGGCACAAAGATACAGTAAAAATTGCATCCTTCATCTCCAACTGGCGTATTCTTTCCTGTAAAATCTCCCCAAGCTCCTTAACCTTAGCATGCCTTTTAGCAGAGAGCCTGTCTGCGCACTCCTCCCTGCGTTTACGCAGCCTCTCAACCTCAGCCTCAATCTCCGCTATCTTTTCAGAAGCATTATTGCTAATCTCAATCTCTTTTACAAATCTGTTACGCTCCTCAATAAGCTGTTCAATACTCTCTGCCCTATGCTTCTTCATTAAAGAGTACAGAGTGTTCAGCCTCTCCTCAACCTCCTGCAACCGCGCAGGCGATATTACAACCCTTTCAGCCTCATCCTCAAGCTCACTCACCAAGTCCTTAAGCTCTATCCTCATACTGTCAAATCTCTCGCTCAGTTCAGACAGTTTGGGATGTGCCTCTGTGTGTCTGCTCAGAAGATGAGAAATCTCTTTAAGATTCTGTATAAAAGAGCGGTCAGCATCTGCAGACAACATATTGAGCGAGGAGTAGAGAGCATTCTTATATTCCTCCGCAGTTGAAAGCTGTTTCTGTTCCTCCTCAAGTGCCTCCAATTCCCCCTCTTTCAGTGCGGCCTCCTGCAATTTTTCAAGCTGGAATGAGATAAAATCTATATTTCTCTCATTTGCCTCCACCATCTCCCGTATCTCTTTAAGCTCTGCAATCTTTTTGTTAAGCATAGAGTCCGCTTCCCGATAAGATTCCAATAGGCTCTCTGCTCCGCAGTAATAATCCAATACACTCATCTGATACCCCTTGTCGTTGAGCTGTAGCGTTGAATGTTGGGCATGTATATCTATCAGCCTGGGAGTAATCTGTGCCATTAGGGATAACTGAACCGGCATATCATTAATAAACGATCTGCTGCGCCCGTTTGGAGAGATTACGCGCCTTATAAGAAGTTCGTTATTGGGAAGGCTGTCACACTCTAACACAGAGCAGATCTCCTGTTGGAGAGTGGGATCTCCTTTAATAGAAAAAGTCCCTTCAACTATGCAGTTGCGCTCCTTGTCTATCAGAGCCGTAGCATCTGACTTGCCACCAAGAAGCAGCGACAACCCACCCATAAGAATAGACTTTCCTGCACCTGTCTCACCGGAAATAATTATCAAGCCATTGGGAAACTCAATATCGGCCAGATCTATAAGGGCAAAATTGTTTATGTAGAGTCTGTTTAACATTGCTTTTTATCTGCATTAAAAAGGCTCTCTATCTCTGTAATTATATCCTCCGCAACAGAAGCCTTAGATTTGGTCTCAAATCTTAGAATCTCTCCGTTATTCTTTATTATGCATATCTTATTGGTATCCGTACCGAATCCTGCTCCGCTGTCATTCAACGAATTAAGAACTATCATATCAAGATTCTTGCGCTTTAGCTTGCGCATAGCATTCTCCTCCTCGTTATCTGTTTCAAGAGCAAATCCAACCGACAGTTGGCTGTTACTTTTGTTCTCCCCAACCCATGCAGCAATATCATTGTTAGCTACAAGCTCTATTGTTGGATTCAGCTCCTTTTCCCTCTTTATTTTAGAAGATTTATACATTGCCGGTTTATAATCTGCAACAGCCGCACAAAGAATTATTATATCGTTTAAAGGCAGATTTCCAGATATACACTCAAACATCTCATCTGCACTCTCAACATGTTGCACATTAATACCTGGCAAAGAGGTCTTTATACCTACAGGTCCGCTAACCAAGGTTACGCAAGCCCCTTTTAAGGCTGCCTGTTCAGCTATAGCATATCCCATCTTTCCGGTAGAGTAATTGCTTATATAGCGCACAGGATCTATCCTCTCTCTCGTTGGCCCGGCTGTTATCAAAACCCTTTTTCCATTCAGAGGGGAGTTGTTCTTAGCAGCAAAGAGCTGTTTTACTGCGCCAACTATCCTCTCCGGCTCCTCCATTCTCCCTTTCCCCAATAATCCGCTTGCCAATTCCCCCTCCTCCGGCTCAACGATTATAGCCCCTCTCTTTCTCAGTATTGCAAGATTTTCAGTTGTTGCCCTATGAAGAAACATATCCATATCCATTGCCGGAGCAATCATAACAGGGCAACGCAGCGATAGATATGTTGTAAGAAGAAGATTATCAGCAATGCCGGCCACCATTTTGCCAATTGTGTTGGCTGAACATGGAGCAACAAGAAACAGGTCTGCCCACAATCCAAGGCTTACATGAGAATTCCAGTCTCCATTCTCGCAGTTGTAGAAATCTACAAGAATAGGATTCTTGCTCAACGTAGCCAAAGTGAGAGGGGTAATGAACTCCTTGGCCATTTTGGTCATTACAACCTTAACCTCAGCCCCCTCTTTAACGAGCATTCTAACAAGAAGAGCCGCCTTGTAGGCGGCAATACTCCCTGTAACTCCTATAAGTATATGTTTCCCTTTCAGCACAATTTTAAAGAAAAACTATGATTCTATCTTTCTGTAATAAATTTCGTTGTTTTCAAACTCACTTATCGCAACAAGAGTAGGCTTAGGCAGCTTCTCATAATGCTTGGATATCTCTATCTGCTCTCTGTTCTCAAATGTCTCCTCCAAGGTGTCTGCCGAATTGGAGAACTCCTCCAATCTTGCGCTCAGCTCCTGTTTTACCTCTGCTGCAATCTGATTAGAACGTTTGGCAATAATCATTACAGTCTCGTATATATTCCCAGTCGGTTCTGCTAAATCCACAAGGTTACGAGTAATTGTATTCATAGCAACAGCTTTTTCTTTCTTTTCCATCTTAATATATCAGTTCTTTATAATTTTTTGTACCTTTTCAAATAATCCGGTCAGCTCTTTCAGATGTTCAGACTCCGGAAATTCACCCACAAAGTTATAATAATCATCTGAAAAATTCATATACCTCTCCTTTTGTTTTTCCTCTATACTGTTTACGGCATACTTATACGAGGCCATTGTGGTATAATACAATATCTCTTCTCTGTAAATATTGTCTGCATTCTCCTTTAACACATTCTTTAAGGCTGTGTGGGCAGAGAGATAATCCTCCATTGTGTAGTATAGCTTGGCCCCCTCAAAACTCTTCCTGTCTATACGCTCCTGCAAAGTCTTTAGCATATCTCGGCATTCATCGTAATATCTGCTTTGTGGGTTGTCATACAGAAACTCACCAATAACAACCATTGCCTTGTGTGTAGGGGTCTGATCCAATTCATACCGGTATGTGCTGTTGAAAAGGCATTTGATTCTCAAGAATCTGGCCTCTTCTGAAAAAGTGCTTCTTGGAAATTCCGAAATGAATTTGTCAAAACTTGCTTCGGCCGCAATAAGATCGCCATATCTGTACTTGCTCAGCCCTGTATAAAAATTAACCGTATCCTCAATAGGGGTACCCTGAGACAGGAGCACAAGATCCTCATATATATCGGAGGCCTTCTTAAACTTTTTCTCGCTGAAAAAGTTTTTTGCAGCTTCATATTTGAAATCCATATCATTGCTCTTTCTGGCTGTCTCATAGTATCCGGCACAGGATGTTGTAAGAAACAGCATTGCAAGAAAGGCGTATGTAATAACTCTTTGTATCATATTGTCATTTTATGCGTTCTCTTTAAGAAATCTCTCAGCATCCATGGCTGCGCGGCATCCAGAACCTGCGGCAGCTATAGCCTGTCTGTATGTAGGGTCTTGAACATCTCCGGCAGCAAACACACCGGGGACATTTGTCCTTTGAGACCTCCCCTCTGTAATGATATACCCCTCTGCATTGGTGTTTACCCATTCTTTAAAAAGCTCAGAATTAGGGTGATGCCCAATGGCAAGGAAAAATCCGTGAACCTTTATCTCAAAATCTTCACCGGTCTTGTTATTGTTGAGCAGTGCCCCGGTAACGCCAAACTCATCGCCAAGTATCTCCTTGGTATTGCAGTTCCATAAGACCTCAATGTTAGGGGTATTCAGAACCCTCTCCTGCATAGCCTCAGAAGCTCTCAAAGCATCTCTCCTTACAATCAGATATACCTTGTTGCATAGAGATGCAAGGTATGTAGCCTCCTCACACGCTGTATCTCCACCCCCTACAACGGCAACATCTTTCTTCCTGTAGAAAAAACCGTCGCAGGTTGCACATGCAGAGACACCCTCCCCCTTATATCGCTCTTCAGATGGCAGGCCAAGATACTTGGCCGTTGCACCTGTTGCTATTATGACCGTATCGGCCAGAACACTCTTCTCTCCGTCTATCTCAATTTTAAATGGCCTGCTGCCAAGATCTGCCTTTGTAACAATTCCAAACCGTACCTCTGTACCAAACCTCTCCGCCTGCTTTCTTAGGTCTTCCATCATCTCATTGCCGCTTATCCCTTGCGGATAGCCGGGGAAGTTGTCTATTTCTGTGGTTGTGGTAAGCTGTCCGCCCGGTTGTATCCCCTCATAAACTACCGGATTAAGATTTGCCCTTGACGCATAAATGGCTGCGGTGTACCCTGCCGGGCCGCTTCCAATAATCAGACACTTGATTCTGTTGTTATCCATAATAAAAAATATTTGCAAAGTTAGTAAAAATTATCTCTTTAATTGCCCCTTAATGTAGTACTCCAAACGCAATCCCCATACAAGCACCATTGAGCCAATCCATCGGGAAAACAGTAATATATACCATACTGCACCTACAGAAGAGAGCAGAAACAGATCCTCAAAATTGCTGTGAGAGATAGAGATATGATAATTCAGCAGATCTATATCCTTTTTGCCTATCTCGCCGCTTTTGCTTTCATCTATCATCACAGCTGCTCCGTATGCTAACCCCAACGTATTGGCCACAATCCATAAAAAAGCTGTTTTTGCGGGCAGACCAAACAATCTTAGCAGAGGCAGGAAACATTTTGCAAGCCATTTTATTGCCCCAAACTCATTCATCAACTTTTGAAGAATGCCTAAGATGTATATAAGCAGAACCATCTTAATTACCACCTTACCTGTAGAAAGGCACCAGTTTCTAAGCATCTCTGCCAGACTTTGCGTCCCCTCTGCATTTTCAATAAAATTCGTGCCACTATGCCCAGGCAACACTTTGTTAAGGCAAAAAGCAAGCACAAAAGCCATTAAGGTCCTGCATAAGACAATCCTTACGGCAGAGGTCCCTGTCTTTTTCTGCACGGCAGTCTCTGTTATCATGTTATGGGCGCACATTACCATAACACATAGGATTGTAATAACCCTAACATCAAAATCAAAGGCAGTCATAACAGATATGGCTGCATATACATTTACAAAATATCCCGATACAAACGGAAGAGCAGCCTCTCCCGGTAAACCTATAAGATTAAAAGCCGGAGATAAAAATCCCGATATGATTGGCAGTACATTAAAATATTGCAGGAAAACAATCACCAAGGAGACAACAACCGTAAGGCGCACTATCCAGATACAGGTCTTTGTTGTATTCGGAAGCACCTCCTTTACAGATCTTATGGCTCTTTGCTTTACAGACTCGGCATTACAACTATTGCAGCTCATCTCTATCTTTGCTTACAAACAAAATCCGGTTAGGATTTTATCTATTTAAATGCTCGCAAAGGTATGAATTTAGAACGAGAATCTAAGCCCTCCGTCAAATGTAACAGAAAAATCCTTGTCTGAATAGTAGTTCTGCACTGCAAAGCCGTTGAATGTGGTAAGAGTCTCTTTAGAGAAATTAAAACTGATTCCCGGCTGGACATAGATTCCAACACTCCTGCTCAGCTTCCCAAGAAAACCGGCCTGAACATTTACAGATGGTTCAAACTTGCCTATACTGAACCGTTCATTGGCTATACTTGCTCCAACACATCTGTTTATACAACATCCTGCGCCAAGATACAGACCGGTATGATTATTATTAATAAAGTACCAGTTGAAATTTGCAGGCACCCCTATGTAATGAAGTTTCTGGCTTATCTTCTCTTTCCCTTTCTTTATGTCAGAATACAGATATGAGTACGAAACACCTGTCTCAAAATAAAGATTCTCAGATACGGGAACAGCCACTGTAACACCAAACCTAATAGGGAGTTTATGATTGTAGTTACCCCCGGTAAGGTTAATCT
>CAVHKR010000066.1:0-7643 GCA_963636615.1 Acutalibacteraceae bacterium
ATTATATATCATTCTTGAATTGTATCTTTTTATATGGTAAAAAGATTACAGTTTTTTAAACAAATTGCAAGTAGTGTCTCTTGGGGTAATTTTAAAGTGATGAAAATTATTTTGGATTTTATTAGTGCCTGAAATAATTCATACATACCTTTGCACCGCTAAGGTGATTCATGGGAGCTTTTCTTTATGAATTGAATAGGGAATTCGGTTAGAATCCGAGACTGTCCCCTCAGCTGTGAGTTCTTTTCAAAGCGTTTTGCATTCATTTGGTCACTTTATTTTTAGGGGAAGACAGCAGAACGTAGAACAAGTCAGAAGACCTGCCTTAGTTTTTATACTCTATATTCTGGGGAAGAGGGATATTGAGGTTACTGGTTTTTACATATTTTTTTCGCAGAAAGAGAACGTAGCTACTGTTCTACAGTATGCTTGTTTGTACTCACGATTATCGCAGTCTTTATTACAAGATGTGGTGTATCAAGTGCGTGTGCCTAATCAATGGGGCTTTGCGTGGTTGGTGCTTGCTCCTTGTTGTCATAGGTGAAACATGTTAATCCAGTTGGTTTGCAGTTTAACGATTAATCAAAAATATCTTGCTATGATGACAAAAAAAGAATACGTTGAGAGTCTGCGTAAATTGAACCTTAAGGTTTACTATATGGGTAAACTTATTGAGAGCCCTGTGGACCATCCTATGATTAAACCCTCTATGAACTCTGTTGCAAAGACCTATGAACTTGCAGAAGACCCTGCCTATAGAGATATAATGACAGTTCATTCCCCACTCATCGGGAAGAGGATAAACAGATTCTGTCACCTGCATCAAAGTACCGAAGATTTAATCAATAAGGTTAAGATGCAGAGACTTTTGGGACAGAAAACCGGTGCATGTTTTCAGCGTTGTGTTGGAATGGATGCCTTTAATGCAATTTTTTCAACCACTTTTGAAATGGATAAAGCGTTGGGAACAGAATATCACAAGCGTTTTACAGAATATATGAAATATGTGCAGGAGAATGACCTTACGGTAGATGGAGCCATGACAGATCCTAAGGGGGATAGAGGATTGTCTCCATCTAAACAGGATGACCCGGATATGTACATGCATGTTGTAGAGGTTAGAGAGGATGGAATTGTGGTAAGGGGAGCCAAGGCACACCAGACCGGTGCTGTAAACTCGCATGAACATCTTATTATGCCTACTGTTGCCATGAAAGAGGAGGATAAGGATTATGCTATTTCATTTGCTGTTCCATCCGATGCACCGGGGGTGTTTATGATTTACGGCAGGCAATCTTGCGATACCAGAAAATTAGAGGAGGGTGCAGATATGGATTTGGGGAACTCCCGGTATGGCGGACATGAGGCGCTTGTTGTTTTTGACAATGTCTTCGTTCCAAAAGAGCGGGTGTTCATGTGCAGGGAGTATCAGTTTGCAGGTATGATGGTTGAGCGTTTTGCAGGATACCACAGACAGTCATATGGTGGCTGTAAAGTAGGTGTTGGAGATGTTCTTATCGGAGCTTCAGCTTTGGCTGCGGAGTATAACGGAGTACCAAAAGCAAGTCATATAAAGGACAAACTTATAGAGATGATGCATCTTAACGAAACCCTGTATGCGTGCGGTATTGCATGTTCGTCTGAGGGGCAGAAGATGCCGGCCGGCAATTATCAGATAAATCTGCTTTTGGCAAATGTCTGCAAGCAGAATGTGACAAGAATGCCATACGAGATAGCAAGGCTGGCCGAGGATATTGCCGGAGGTCTTATGGTAACAATGCCTTCTCAACAAGATTTTAATAATGAAAAGATTGGGCCTTTTGTTGAAAAATATCTTAAAGGAGCATCAGGCACATCAACCGAAAACAGGATGAGAGTTCTGAGACTCATTGAGAATCTTACATTAGGAACGGCCGCTGTTGGCTACAGGACAGAGTCTATGCATGGTGCAGGCTCTCCTCAGGCGCAAAGGATAATGATTGCAAGACAGGGGAACTTAGAGGAGAAAAAGCAGATGGCAAGAGTTATTGCAAAGGTAGATGTATCTAAAGATGCCGCTAAATAGAATGATTGTGCTTAATTACTGACCAATAAAGGATTATGAGATTGAATAATCGTTATAATAATAGAATTGTTGATGTGTGTAAGGCGGTACGAGCCATTGAAAGTGGTGACAGAGTGGTATTCGGTCATGCAGCCGGATGCCCTCGGCTCGTGCCTAAAGAGATGCTGAAGCAGGCAGACAGATTAAAAGATGTACAGATATACCACATGCTTACCTTAGGGGTAGATGCGCATCTTCTACCTGAGACAGAGGGGCATTTCAGACATCTTACAAACTTTGTAGGGGCCAATTCCAGGGCTGCAATCGCAGAGGACAGGGGAGATTTTCTGCCAATATTTTTTTATGAAGTACCATCTCTTTTTAGAACTGTATATCCGGTGGATGTTGCTGTTATACAGGTTTCCAAGCCGGATGAAAACGGCAATTGCAGTTTTGGTGTAGCTTGTGATTATACCAAGGGGGCAGCAGAGAGGGCAAAACTGGTCATAGCAGAGATGAACGAGCAGATGCCCTTTGTGCATGGTAACAATTTTATACATGTATCAAAATTAGACTGCATAATCTCTACAGATACGGAATTGGCAAATATAAAGCTGCCTGTCATAACAGATGTAGAGAAGAAAATAGGTGAATATTGTGCCTCGTTGATAGAGGACGGTTCTACCCTACAACTTGGAATAGGAGCTATCCCCGATGCTGTATTGATGTTCTTAGACGGTAAAAAGGATTTGGGCATTCATACAGAGATGTTTTCTGACGGGGTTGTAGACCTTGTGAACAAAGGGGTTATCACAGGTGCTAAAAAAACGCTATTGCCGGGCAAGCTGGTTGCAACATTCCTTATGGGGACAGATAAACTCTACAAGTTTATCAACAACAACAGAGATGTTGAGATGCGTCCTGTAGATTTTGTAAATGATCCCAGAATAATAGCTCAAAATGATAAAATGATCTCTATAAACTCATGTATAGAGGTTGACCTTATGGGACAGGTGGCATCTGAGACAATTGGCCTTAAGCAGTTCAGCGGAACAGGCGGACAGGTAGATTACGTTAGGGGTGCCGCCTGGTCTAAAGGGGGCAAATCGATTATGGCAATGCCGTCTACGGCAGTAGGAGGTAAGGTATCGAGGATTGTGCCGTTTTTAGCACATGGTTCTGCTGTTACAACATCGAGAAACGATGTTGATTATGTGATAACAGAGTATGGAATTGCAAAACTTAAAGGGAAAACATTAAAGGAACGCGCAAAATCTCTTATCAATATAGCCCATCCCGATTTCAGAGAGATGTTGGAGTCTGAGTTTTACGCTCGGTTTAAAAGAGTTTAACAGAATAATATAATGCAACTATTTAAATTAAAAACAAGATTATGCAAGTTTGATTCTTTTGCAGATTTTGCAAAGGAGTATAAGCTGGATAAAAGAGATTTGGTTATTACAAATACTTTCATCTATGAACCGTTCATGCAGGCACTGAACCTGCCATGTCATTTTGTAATGCAGGAAAAATATGGATTGGGCGAGCCGTCTGATATAATGATGAATAAAATACTCAGTGACCTGAAAGGTATTGACTATAACAGAGTTATTGCCGTTGGCGGTGGTACTGTAATAGATATTTCCAAAATATTTGCGTTAAAGAATATTACAAATGTGGTTGATGCTTTTGAACGGAAAATGCCGGTTATAAAGGATAAACAACTGGTAATATTGCCTACTACCTGCGGTACAGGCAGCGAAGTTACCAATATTTCAATAGCAGAGATTACATCAAAACATACTAAAATGGGGCTTGCAGATGATGCTATTCTTGCAGATGACGCAGTTTTGGTTCCCGAATTGGTTAAAGGGCTTCCATTTAAGTTTTATGCCTGTAGTTCAATAGATGCACTGATTCATGCAACAGAATCGTATTTGTCACCTAAATCAAATCTATATACCAAAATTTACTGCCAAGCTGCAATAAAGATAATATTGGATGTCTTTACAAAAATAGCAGAAAGAGGGGAGGAATACAGATTTGAGAGATTGGACGATATGCTTATGGCAAGCAATTTTGCAGGTATAGCTTTTGGAAATACAGGAGTAGGTGCTGTGCATGCCCTATCTTATCCTCTTGGTGGAAATTATCATGTCCCTCACGGAGAGGCCAACTATCAGTTTTTCACAGCTATATTCAAGTTGTACAATAAAAAGAATCCAAACGGAGCCATTAAGGAGCTGAATGAGTTTTTGGGCAGTGAACTTAACCTGCCCAAGGGAGAATCTCCGTATGATGCAGTAGATGCTTTGTTAGGCAAACTTATCTCCAAAAACAGGCTCCATACGTACGGTATGAAGGAGGAGGAGATACAGGGATTTACCACCAATGTGCTGGAGACTCAGCAGAGATTGCTGGCAAACAATTATGTCCCTTTGTCAGAAGAGGAGATTAGATCTGTTTTCAAAGAATTGTATTAATCTATTTATGTTATAGTAGTTATGGAGATTACAGAAATGGTGACAAGAGCCAAAAAGGCTCAGGAAGAGTATTATCGTCATTTTGACCAGGAGCAGGTTGACGTAGTGATTAAGGCGGCAACCAAAGTTATCTATGATAACGCAGAGGAGCTGGCGTTATTGGCCGTAGAGGAGACCGATATGGGCGTTTACGAGCATAAAGTTTCTAAAAACAGGAATAAATCAAAGGGAGTATATTTTAATCTAAAGGGTAAAAAATCTATGGGAATCATAGATATAGATGAAAAAACCGGCCTGATTGAGATTGCAAAACCCATAGGTGTTGTTGCCGGCATTACCCCTATGACAAATCCCATTGTTACCCCAATGTCTAAAATAGTATTTGCCCTAAAGACAAAGAATGCCATAATCATTGCACCGCATCCCCAGTCTAAAAGATGTTCCTCAATGGCTGTCAACTTAATCAAGACGGCAGTGCAACCTCTTGGAGTTCCTGCCGATTTGATTCAGGTTATTGAGGAACCCTCTATTGACAAGACAAAAGAGCTGATGGAACAGTGTGATGTAGTTGTGGCAACTGGCGGTATGCCTATGGTAAAGTCTGCATACTCATCGGGAAAACCATCCTTTGGAGTAGGAGCCGGCAATGTGCAGGTTATCTTAGACAGAAATATAGATTTTGATGAAGCTGCCGACAAGATAATTACAGGACGCTCTTTTGATAACGGAATCATCTGTTCAGGCGAGCAGTTCTTTACATATCCTGCTAAAGATAAAGATGCTGTTTTTGCAGCGTTCAAGAACCATGGAGCCTATTTTGTAACACCGGAAGAGAAAGAGAAACTGTTGAATACTCTTTTCCCTAACGATAAAATAAACAGAGCGTTGGTAGGAAAACCCACAAAGGTTATTGCCGATGCTGCAGGATTCCCTATCCCTGAGGGAACGAGGGTTATAATAGCCGAGGCTGTTGGCGCCGGCCGGTCAGACAGAATATGCAAAGAGAAAATGTTCCCTGTTATGGGTTGTATAGGTTTTGATAATTTTGAAGAGGCTATAGAAATAGCCAAGACCAATCTCACTATGGAGGGTAACGGACATACTGCCGGCATACACTCCAATGATCAGGCAAACATTATTAAAGCAGGTACCGAGCTTTCTGTTTCGAGATTAATTGTCAATGCAATCTGTGCAACAACGGCGGGTGGCTCAATCCAGAATGGATTGCCTGTAACAAACACTCTTGGATGTGGCAGCTGGGGCAATAACTCTATTTCTGAGAATTTTACATACAAGCATTTACTAAATATAACAAGAATAGCCCCTTTGTCGGCCAGAATTCACGTGCCTTCCGACAAAGAGATATGGGAGAATTAACAGATTCTATTATGAGGTTTTTCATAGTTTTAGTAAGGTTTTAGTTGTTTTAGTATTATAAAGATTATATTGGGAAGACTTTCATAACAGATTTTGGAATAACACCATTATTTATAGTAGTTTAGATAAGAATTGTATGTAGATGAGTTGCCATTGCATTAAAAATGGCAACTCATTGTTATGCTATAAAGATATCTGATGCGTAAATGGATAGTACAAATATATGTAGCCAAACATTGCCATATTCAGTATGACCACAAAGATGTGTGTAGTTATTGCTTTGTGAAACTCCAAAAACAAATCTTCATTTCTGCTTTTTCTTTATATTATTCTGTTTTGTTTAGCAAAATCGATGGCTTCCATGATGTTGTTCACATCAAATTTATACGTTTAAAGCGTAATACTTAAACAATAAAATGATGGATTAAAGCACGTTCTTTAGCGTTATACAGAAGCTTTTCTAACAGAGGCCGCAATTCATCCTGCATTATGTACACTATTGTTATAAGTAGGATAACAATGATTACTATTATAAGGGCTATTGCTATCCAGAGCTGTTTTTTTGAAATTCCAGGCTTACCCGTTTCCGTTTCAGCTATCCGGTGGGCCACGTTCTTTCCCTCATTACGTTCCTCTTTATCCACTACCGACTCACACAGACCTGTTTCCTGCTCTGTCTTAGCAGTGTATGGTTGTTCACGGCACTCTGTTGCTTCCGTTCCCCTATACGGTGTGTATAAAGTTGCATGAATAGGAGCTCTTCCCGATGTTGCATCTTTACAGCTTCTGGCAATAACAGATGCTTTAAGAGTATAGTCTAATATTCTTTGCATCAGAATATTGTCAAACTCCGGCGCAGCCGGAATCTCTACTGTAACATATTCTATATTCCCCTTTGGGACAATATTTACCACAGACGGCTGCATTGTTGCAGAAAAGACAGAAATATCGCTGGCAGGAATGAACAACAGCTCTCCGTTTTCATTGAATTTAAGTTCTCCCAATTGCGGAAGTTTTACTCTTCTGTTTTGGGTAAGCTGCTCCTTTATCTCTCTCATAACCCTCTCTACACTTAACCTGGCTTCATGTGCATTCTCATTCATGAGTTTGGCATACTCCTTCTCTATAAGACCGTCATTTTTGCCAATTGTAAATGAGAATCTAAGACTTTTTTGAGGAGGGGTTATAGTCGTTCCCCTATTTACAATTTGTGAGGGCTTTTCATCTACGACAAAACAGCCCAAACCTGGAAGCGAGATTTGAAAATGAAAAGGAACAAGTTCCTGTAAAATATGGGAAACAATAGATAAATCCATATCTTTTTGTCTTAAAATGAGATAGCCCCTTGTAACAGATGCAAAGATAGTGCTTTTAAAAAAATTGGAAAAAAAATTTGCACAGCTATAAAAAATATTTTACTTTTGCACTCGCTAAGTCGCTACCGCGGCCTCGCATCATAACAAATTCAAATTCCTGAATAGCTCAGTTGGTTAGAGCATCTGACTGTTAATCAGAGGGTCCCAGGTTCAAGTCCTGGTTCAGGAGCAGAAGGTGATTGCAAAATCACCTTCGTTGTTGTTAGACACCTTGCTGCTGTTTCTTTCAGATGCGATAACAAGGGTTTCACAAAGTGAAACACCGCTTGCGTAGCAAGCTGAATGCGTTGCGATAGCAACTGCACTAAGCGCCAGTCCTCTGGCGCAGCATCTGACTGTTAATCAGAGGGTCCCAGGTTCAAG
>CAVHKR010000067.1:0-7574 GCA_963636615.1 Acutalibacteraceae bacterium
GTCCCGTAGAGCATATCCATTATTTTGTCTATCTGATTTTTAGGTGCCGGATATTCAACAATTCTGGCATTCTCTATTCCCACTTCAGTTTTAGCGTATGCAATGGCATCGAGTATTCCACCCCTTGCATCTGCCAAATTTATTCTCAATGCTTGCGAGCCTGTCCATACTCTACCCTGTCCTATACTGTCAACCTGTGAAACATTAATGTTTCTTCCGGTTGAGACTAAATTCATAAATTTATCGTAAACCACCTCAATCATATCCTGAATTACCTTGGTCTCAACGTTGCTCAATTTTCTCATCCCGTGCACCATATCTGAGTGAGCATTTGTATTTATGCTTACCATATTAACATCCAACTGTTTCTTAATAGCATCTCCGAATGTCATGTACAGGCTGAATACCCCAATGGAACCGGTTATGGTGGTGTTGTCTGTGAAAATATAATCCGATTGTGCAGAGATCCAGTATCCTCCCGATGCTGCATAGTTTGCAAAACTTATAATGAGCGGCTTCTCCTTTCTCAGATTCTGCAACGCTTCGTTTATAATCTCTGCTGCCTGTGCATCTCCTCCCGGAGAATTAACCCTAAATACAACGGCTTTTATAGAGGAGTCCTTTGCAACCCTCTTTATTACAGGGGTGAGTCTGATGGCTGCTATCCCATTTTTGCCATCCATTGTAATCTCTCCGTCTGCGTATATTACAGCAATTTTATCCTTAATCTTATAGTTTTCTGTAAGTCTTGCCTCCGCATATTTTTTTAGGGAGATGAATTTAAGCTCATTCTCATCCTCTACAGATGCAAGGTTACACAATATTTCTGCCATTTCTGCTCTTGAAACAGCCTTGTCTATAAGCCCCTTTTTTGCTAAATTATCGGGAAGTATCAGTTGCAGTTCATCAATCCATTTGTTGAAATCTGCCGAATCAACTCCTCTTGACTTGCAGATTTCCTCTGTCCATGTACCCCATATAGAATTGAGCATCTCCTGATTCTGCAATCTGTTGTCACTGCTTATATCCTGTTGTACAAACTGCTCGGCGGCAGCCTTAAATTTGCCATGTCTTATAAGCTGAACGTTTATCCCTATCTTGTCCAATATGTTTTTAAAGAACATAATGTTGGCACTAAGTCCAATTATCTGGCTTATCCCCTCTTTGTTCATATATATCTTGTCGGCAACAGAACAGAGGTAATAACCGGCTTGTGAATAGTTGTCGCAATAGGCAATGATGGGTTTTCCCGATTTTCTGAATTCTTCAAGGGCATCTCTAATCTCCTCAAGATGGGCAAGACCCATATTCATATTGCCGGGATTGAGATATATAAATTTTATTGCAGGATCTTTTGCTGCTGTCTGTATGCTTTGCAAAACTTTAAGTATTCCAACAGAACTTGTTCCGGAAAGATCTGTATAGCTGAAATTTACAAAATCCTCCCTACTTTGCTCCGATACAGGATTTTTAAAATCTAACTTGAGAATGGCAGATGATGGAACAGTAACGGTTTCTTTAGCGGAAAATGCCGAGATAATGCTTGTGAGTATGGCAAAACATAATCCCAAAGCAATTAAGGTTCCTAAGAATGCTGCTAATAATGTCTTGAAAAACTGTTTCATAATATCGAAATTTTCAATTCCAAAAACTAACTAAAAATCAAATCAATTATCTTACTGCAAAGGTAACCTTTTTGCCAAATAACCAAATAAAATATCCTAACGGCAATCTATAGATTTTTATGTTTGAAATAATAATCGTTCTGTTGAATTTTTTTAATCTGCAAGATTACAATATTGGGATTTTTGTGTACTTTTGCGCAGTGATTTGAATATGAAAAGAGGTAGATTAAATATTTTTTCTTGTCTTACGGCAATTGCAATCATGGCTTTGTATCTGGTTTCTACAGTCGGATACGGGGTGCATGAGTGTACGGCTGAGGGGACAAAGGATATTGTACTTCTTATAGTTGGAGAGTCTCCGTGTGAGTACGTGCATACCCACGCCCATGCAGATGGCTGCTGCTCTTCTGCGCATAATCATGCGCACAGTGCAGTATGCGAGAGCGGGCATTGCAATCATCATACACATGCAATGATTCATAACTCCGGATGTTGCAAGACAACCGTCTATTCTGCAACACACGACCAACAGGTAAAAACCACCGTAATGGATTTTCAGGCTCCGTCATTTGATCTTATGAACTATCTGTCAGATGCTCGCGAGCAGTTTGTAATATATACTTTCTTAGAGAACACTTTAAGGGTAAAGGCGAAAGTTCCGCTTACAGATATAGGGGATATACTGTCTGATATATCCGTCTTAAACATATAAGAATCTCAAATATCCGGCAATATCATAAAGCCGGAACTGTTATCTGCGTGGTTGTTTGTGCTATCTGACAATGCAACCATTCTCGTTTTACAATATTTATTTACTTGATAATTTGAATTATATACAATGAATAAACGATCATTCAAATCAATCATTGCAGCTATGGCGGTAATGTTTGGGCTGTTTGCAAATTTGACTTATGCAGCAGAGAATATTCCAGATAAATATACTGCAAAAGGTTATGTCTACTTTGCAACAGATAGCTCTGCCAAGGCAACAAAAGAACCGGGGGCATATGTTTCAGTAGCTTGGGTTGAAGCAAATAAGGTTGTTTCAACAGATGATAACGGACAGTTTGTCTTTAAAGGGCTGAGTGGAAACGACATAACTCTTATAGCTTCATTTGTGGGCTATACCAGAGATACCATTGCTCTTGTAAGGGATGGTAAACTTTTGACAGACAATGCACAGTTGGTATTTAACCTTTACGATGAAAATACGCTTAACGAACTTGTGGTTACAGGGCATCAGGAGGCAAACTATCTTTCAAAGATGACCCCAGTAAAGACAGAGGTGATTACCGCTGCCGGTCTGTGTAAAATGGCTTGCTGTTCATTGGCAGAGAGCTTTGAGAACTCGGCCAGTGTAAGTGTCGGCTATTCGGATGCAATCACAGGTGCAAAGCAGATAAAGCTGCTCGGACTTAGCGGTGCCTATACTCAGATGTTAGATGAGAACAGACCTGTAATGAGGGGACTTGCAGCTCCGTTTGGGCTTACATATGTTCCGGGTCAGTGGTTGGAGAGCATTCAGATTGCCAAAGGCCCGTCATCTGTAATTAATGGTCTGGAAGCTGTTACCGGGCAGATAAATATGGAGCATAGAAAGCCTACGGCAGAGAATCCTCTGTTTGTAAATCTCTTTTTGAATAATAATCTCAGGAGTGAGGCCAATATTGCATCGTCATTATGCTTGGATGAAGCAAAGCATTGGTACACAGTAGTTATGGCACATGCTGCCGTTGATGCAATGAATCACGACAGCAATGACGATACCTTTAGAGATGAGCCATATACCCACAGATATGCTTTGGACAACAGATGGTTGTACGCCCCTGCAAATGGTGTTCAGCTGCGTTTTGGCATAAAGGGTCTCTATGAGGATAGAATTGGAGGTATGATGGACTATGAGAAGGGGATGAATGACAGAAACGGTGCAGATGGAACAAATATGTGGGGCAGTGGTTACAGCAAAGGTCTGTGGGGCTCTGAGATAAAGAACAGGAGTTTGGATGGTTTTGTAAAGTTGGGTATCCCGTTGAATAAGGATAATACAAGGAATATTGCAATGGTGGGAGATTTCAACTGGTACAAGATGAACTCCTCTTATGGGTTAAAGGATTTTGACGGAATACAGAGGATGAGTTTTGTAAACTTTATGTTTATGGATCATACTAATGAGGTGCATCAATACACTCTTGGGTTAAGTGGTAGATATGACAGTTTTACATCTGCATTGGAGGACAGGTATCTGCGTACTCCACGTTATACAACAGATGAGAAGTATATGGTAGAGGACAATATAACAGATTTTGGCAGAACAGAGAAGCTGTTGGGAGCATACGGTGAATACACATATACGCAAGGGGAGAAGCTTACAATTGTTGCCGGTGTTCGTGCAGATTATAACTGGGAACAGGGCTGGCAGGTTGCGCCAAGAGCAAGTGTAAAATACTCTTTTACCCCAAACACAATTGTAAGGTTTAATGCTGGTCGTGGCTTTAGGACTCCCGATGTGATAGCAGATAATTTGGGGGTAATGTCATCGGGAAGAAAGATTGTTTTTGAAAACAATGCAAAGTCCGGTGAAGAGTGGAAGATAGAGTCTGAGGATGCATGGACTTTTGGGGGTAACTTTACCCAACACTTTAAGATAGGGGAGAATGAGAACAATTATATCAGCTTTGACTATTTTAGAACCAATTTTAACAAACGTCTTATTGTAGACTGGGACAAATATTGGACTCCTGCATCTGCAAGCCGGTTGGAACCCAATGCTGGGGTTCAGGCTGTGAGCATGTACTACAGCAAAGAGAGGTCATATACAGACACATATCAGATAGATTTGTCATTAGAGCCTATAGAGAGATTTACTATTGTTACAACTTACAGATATACAGATGCAAAGATAACTATGGACGGACAGGGGCTTATAGATGCCCCTATGACAAGCAAATACAAGGGGGTAATAAATCTTCAGTATGCTACCAATCTAAGAAAATGGGTGTTTGATTTTACTGCACAGATAAATGGCCCAATGTATATGCCAAAACAGTATGTAGCCAGTGAAGGAAAGACCAAGAGTCCTGCTTATCCAATGCTTTACGGACAGATTACCAAGAAGTTTAAGGGGATAGATCTTTATGCAGGAGTGGAGAATATTACAAACTACAAGCAGAAGAACCCTATCATAGGTTATGACAAACCTTTTTCTCAGGAGTTTAATGCCTCTATGGTATGGGGTCCTCTTATTGGCACAATGTACTACATTGGATTAAGGTACACCATGTGGAAATAATCTGATTGGAATCTATTAAAATGATATTAATAACACTTATAAATACTTGATATATGAAACATTTTTTTGTTTGCCTAATGATTTCGTTGTTTGCCTTTTCTTTGAGCGCAAATGCACAGAACACAAAGAAGAATGTAAAGAAAGATGCAGAAGTTACCTATTCTGTAGATATTGATTGCAAGAATTGTGTTAAAAAACTTGAGAACACCCTGCCGTTTGTAAAGGGGGTAAAGGATCTTAAAGTAAGCCTTGAGGAGAAGACTGTCTGGTTTAAATATGATCCTGCAAAGACAACCAAAGAGGCTTTGAAAACTGAGGTTGAAAAACAGGGGTATGCCTGTAAGGATATAGATAAGAATACTAAATAATTATATTGGTAGTTTAAGTAATTGTGTTTAGTATGACTGCTTTAACCAAGGATTGAGGGTCCTCTTCCCTCACCTCCTTGTGTTAAGGCAGTTTTTTCTATGAGCTGTTTTGTAATCTTTTCTATAATCTGTTTCAGAGGCTTGGAGGTGTGATATTAATGCAATAAATAGAGAATCTTCTTGTCTTTGAACGCAAGATATTTAGTACCTTTGGGGGCTTATTAAACTTATTGCCATGTTTAGGAAAAACTTGCTGTCGGTAATGTTTTTGTGCGCCGCTTTTATCTTAAATGCACAGAGCTGGATTAGAGTTAACAGTGTGGGGTATCTGCCTCAGGACTCAAAAGTGGCCGTATTTATCTCAACGGATCAATTATCGGATAATTCATTTCAGGTATTTGACGCTTCAACAGACATGTTGCTCTTTAATGGGGAGGGAAAGCCAGCAGATGCTGCAAGGTGGGGTATGAATACAGCTTTAAGACTCAATTTTTCAAAATTAGACAGGGAGGGGGGATATTACATTGTATGTAACGGTATAAAATCTCCCGATTTTAAAATTTCGGCATCTGCATACAACGGACTTGCAGATTATCTGCTGGTTTATATGAGGCAACAGCGTTGCGGCTACAACCCGTATAATGATACATTGTGTCACCAGCATGATGGCTATATAGTTGATCACCCAACACGTAGCGGAGAGAAGATAGATGTAACCGGCGGTTGGCATGATGCTACAGACTATCTGCAATATCAGACAACATCCGCTACTGCAACCTATCAGCTGCTCTTTGCATATAATCAGACAAAAGACAAGTCTGTCTTTAAGGATTTGTATGATGCAAAAGGGAGACCGGGGGCTAACGGTATTCCCGATATTTTGGATGAGGCAAGATGGGGACTTGAGTGGCTGATGAAGATGAATCCCAATGATAGGGAGATGTATGCACAGATAGCGGATGATAGGGATCATTCCGGGTTTAGAATGCCATACAGGGATAAGGTAGACTATGGATGGGGCCCCGGTGAGGGTAGGCCTGTCTATTTTGTAACCGGAAAACCGCAGGGGCTTGGCAAACATATAAACAGGACAACCGGAGTTGCATCTGTCGCAGGAAAATTCTCCTCTGCATTTGCACTTGGGGCGGAGTTGTTTAAGGGGATAGATCCTGTATTTGCAAGTGTTATGCAATCAAAGGTAGAACCTGCATTTAATTTTGCAGAGGAGATACCGGGAAATACTCAGACAGCATGCCTTGTGTCGCCATATTTTTATGAGGAGGATACATACACAGATGATATTGAATTGGCTGCCGCAACAATATATAATTTATCGGGAAGCGAAAAATGGAAGAAAAAAGCGGATTATTGGGGACAATTGGAGCCTGTTACCCCATGGATGGAGCTTGGAAGAGGAAGACATTATCAGTACTATCCATTTATTAATATAGGGCACTACTATCTTGCGGCATCTGATGATAAAACTGTGTCAGACAGGTACAAAAGTTTTATGAGGGATGGGCTTGAGGCAATATATCAAAGGGCAAAAAACGATCCTTTCCTTAACGGAATACCTTATATATGGTGCTCAAATAATCTCACGTCGGCAGCAATTACACAGGCTCGGTTGTATAACAGTGTTACCGGAGACAGTAGCTATGTAGAGATGGAGACATCGTTGAGAGACTGGCTGTTAGGGTGTAACCCATGGGGAACAACCATGATTGTGGGCTATCCGGTTGGAGCAGATTATCCTAATCAGCCTCACTCATCATATACGGTGCTTACCGGAGACCTTACGTATGGAGGACTTGTTGACGGACCTGTTTACAAGACGGTTTTTAATGAAAGAGCCGGAAAGTCTTTGAGAAAGGCAGATGAGTATGCTGTCTTTAACAACGGTATAGCTGTGTATCACGATGATTTGGGCGATTATGCTTCAAATGAACCTACCATGGATGGGACAGCAGGGCTTGCATATTACTTTGCTGCTATGGAGAATATGGGAAAAGAACAGAGACCGTCAGATTTTGTTGAGGTGGTTAAGGATTCTTACGGAGCAGCAGTTAGGGTTAACCCGGGCAAAAGGGAGATATATTTGGTATTTACGGCAGATTCTATGTTCAACGGGGCAGACAAAATTCTAAAGACTCTTAAAAAGGAGAAGGTGAAAGGTTCTTTCTTTTTAACGGGGAACTGTCTTAGGATGCCTGAACATGAAGAGATAATAAGAAGTATTATAAAGGAGGGCCATTATGTTGGGGGACATTCCGATAAGCATCTGCTCTATGC